>DATIHQ010000096.1:0-45452 GCA_035480535.1 Chlamydiales bacterium | reverse complement strand
GCAACTTTTTCAATTCCCTCGACGCACAGCCCGAAATGGTGTACCATAAAGACCTTTCTAATAATTCCTATTTCTTTCTTTGTGAAGTAAAATTTTATGTTGAAAGTCGTTAATACTGGGATTGGCGCCGCAGACTATAATATGCGCTTCGATGAAAAGCTTTTAGAAGAACTTGATTCTAAAGGAGAACCCATTCTTCATCTCTATGATTGGGAAGGGCTGTCGGCTACCTACGGCTATTTCATTCGGCCTGAAAAGCATCTCGATTTGGCGAAAGCGGAGAAATGGGGCGTTTCGTTGGCGCGTAGATCGACGGGCGGCGGCATCGTCTTCCATATCTGGGATTTAGCCTTTTCTTTTCTCATGCCGGCGGAACATAAGTTTTTTTCACTCAATACATTAGAGAATTATCAATTTGTGAATCGGGCTGTGCTGGAAGTGATGAAAGAATTTTTAGGGTTGCGAGAGGAAGTTGAGCTGATTGCGCAAGAAGGGGAGGGGAATGTGCGCCATTTCTGCATGGCCAAGCCCACTGTTTACGATGTCGTTTATCAGGGAAGAAAGATTGCGGGGGCAGCGCAGCGGAGGCGCAAGCAGGGCTATTTGCATCAGGGGACGATTTCATTAGTTTCCCCTCAGATCGATTTGCTGGAAGAATTGCTTCTTGAAAAAGAAGAAGTAGTGGAGGCGATGAAGGCCTATACCTTTGTCGGTGTGCAGCGGGAAGAGTTGGCGGGGGCGAGAAGAGAGATCCAAAAAAGGCTCGCTGAGAATCTAGCAGGGATTCTATAATATGAGCACTATGTCAAAGCCGAAAACTGCTATCACACCCACTCGCAGCGAAAATTACCCCGAATGGTATCAGGGCGTTTTGAAGGCGGCTGATTTGGCCGAACATTCGGCTGTGCGCGGCTGCATGGTGATCAAGCCTTGGGGCTATAGCCTTTGGGAAAATATCCAGAGAATTTTGGATGGAAAGTTTAAAGAAACGGGGCATCAAAATGCCTATTTCCCCCTATTTATTCCTTTGAGTTATCTGGAAAAAGAAGCGGCGCACGTTGAAGGCTTCGCCAAAGAATGCGCAGTTGTGACTCATCACCGATTGGAAAAGAATAAAGAGGGGAAACTCGTCCCTGCAGGGGAATTGGAAGAGCCGCTCATCGTCCGCCCCACCTCTGAAATGATCATTGGCGATTCTTTTTCTAGATGGATTGAGTCTTATCGCGACTTGCCCCTGTTGATCAATCAGTGGGCCAACGTCGTCAGATGGGAAATGAGAACGCGCATGTTTTTGCGCACGACTGAATTTCTCTGGCAAGAAGGGCATACCGTCCATGCGACGAAAGAAGAAGCGGAAAAAGAATCGAAGCTCATGCTTGAGGTCTATTCCGACTTTTGCCACAAATACTTGGCCTTGCCCGTTATCCGCGGGGAAAAAACAGCCTCTGAAAGATTTCCTGGCGCTGTAAATACCTACACCATTGAAGCGATGATGCAAGACCGGAAAGCGCTCCAGGCGGGCACCTCCCATTTCTTGGGGCAAAATTTCTCTAAATCTTGCGGGATTCAATTCCGCAATGTCGACGGGAATATGGAATTTGGCTGGACCACTTCTTGGGGCGCGACGACCCGCTTGATTGGCGCGCTCGTGATGGCCCATAGCGATGACGATGGCCTCGTTCTCCCTCCGCGCATCGCCTCTTCCCACCTAGTTCTTATCCCCATCATCCACAGCGAAGAAGCGCGCGCAAAAGTGCTCAGCTATTGCGAAGATCTGGCTGCCTCACTCCGGCAGCAATATTATGATGGGCAGCCGCTCAAAGTCATCGTCGACACGCGCGACATGCGGGGCGGGGAAAAAACCTGGAATTGGATTAAGAAGGGCGTGCCCCTTCGCCTAGAAATTGGCCCTCGCGAAGTGGACGCCGAGCAATTTAGCCTCGCCCGCCGCGACAAAGCCCATCGCGACACCACCTCCCTCTCCCGCAAAGACTTCGAAGTGCAAATCACATCCATCCTCAACGACATCCAGGCCAATCTCCTGGCAAAAGCAACCCACTTCCGCAACCAGCACACAGTGAAAATCGACACTCTCAAAGATTTCTATGCCTTCTTCACTCCCAAGGCAGACGAGATCCACGGCGGTTTTGCCCTCGCCCACTGGAACGAAGACCCCGCCTTTGAGGCAAAAGTCAAAGAAGACCTCAACGTCACCATCCGCTGCATCCCCCTCCCCATCGCCAATGAAGAAGGCACCTGCATCTTCTCCGGCCAAAAAAGCCCCCGTAGGGTCATTTTCGCTAAGGCTTACTAAGGAGAACTTGCTTCCAAAAAGGGTTATATGATATTTTTTCTCTCTTTCTTTGAGAGAATCCGATGCTTGAGTTTCTTCGAACCTATCAACGCTATATCTTTCTCTTCGTCACCGTTGTGATTATCGCTTCATTTTCCTTCTTTGGCACCTACAGTACGATAGGGGAGGAGGAGAAAAGAGACGATCGGGTGGTGGGACATGCGATCGATGGCTCTGCCATTCAATTATCTGAAGTGCAGAAGCTGGCCCATTTCTTGGCCACAGATCGGGAAGATCCCCCACAGAATAGAGGGGCGATGCCCAATCTGGTGAATGATGGAGTGATCCGCTATGACTTTTTACGGACGCAGCTGGCCGATTTGATTGTGGGCGCTTACTTTGAGCCGCTGAAGGGCGATCTGCAGGTGCGATTGGAAAAGGCCAAGCGATTTCGCCCCTATGTCCATCCCGATGCCCCGTTTTTGAGCGCGCGGGTGATGTGGGAGCGCTTTTTGCCCGCGTTGAATGGGGAAATGGAGGCTTTGGTTAAGCAAACTGAGGTGAGTCCTGGGGTCTTTTCCCATTTGTCCCGCCTCTATCAACAGCAAGCTTTTTTCCCCCCAGAGTTATTGCGTAGAATTTTGATTTACCAGCATCAGCAATATCCTTGGCTGAGCATCGATCAGCGCCTTTCTCAGGAAGATTTGTCTTTATTTGGTTTCCACTCCTTGGCCGATTGGTTTGGACGCGATTTTGTCGATCTGCTGGCGCAATTCATCTTGAATGCCGCCGCTGCCGCCGAAGATAAGGGATATCGAGTAAGCATGGAGGAGGCTAAAGGGGATTTGATTCATAATTTCCAAGTGTCGTTGGAGAAGTTGGCCAAGGCAAAAATGAAGCCGGAGATTTCTTTTGGGCAACATTTAAGGACATTGGGCTTTGATGAAAAATCAGCCTCTGAAGTGTGGAGGAAAGTGCTCCTTTTCCGCCGCTTATTCCAAGATGTGGGTGAAGCAACCTTTGTCGACAGCTTGCCCTATAAAGATTTTCTGGGATATGCCCAAGAAACAGCCGTTGTGCAGAAATATCAATGGCCCATTTGTTTAAAGAAGTTTGACGATTTGCTGCAGTTTCAATTCTATTTGAAAGCCGTCGCAGCTCCTTCGCAAGATCCTTTAGCCTTGCCAAGCGGCTATTTGTCAGTTGAGCAGGTGTTGAAGAACCATCCTGAACTGGTGCAAACGACCTACCGCGCAAAAGTCGCCGAAGTGACGAAAGCTCAAGTGGCTCTTCGCCCTTCTTTAAAAGAAATATGGGAATGGCAGCTCAATGAGAAAAATTGGGCGGTGCTGAAACGGAATTTTAGTTTTCTTTCAGGAGAAAATCGCGAAGAGAGATTTCAAAGTTTGGAAAGTCTGGAGCCGGCAAAAAGGGCTCAAGTCGTGGGCTTTGCCCGCAATCTTCTCGTCGATCAAAACCCCATTTGGATTGAAGAGGCCTTGGCTGCGGCGCCAATGAAGGAGACAACCCTTCCGATCGTTGGAAATGATCCCCGATTGCCCTTGCTGGAGCGCGCCGCGATGAAAGATTCTGAAGCGATGGCCGCTCTTCGCCTCTATAACGATGAGGGGAAGACATTCTCTCGGATTGAGGAGGTGGAAAAAGTAGAGGGGCAACATATTTTGACCTATGCAAGGGCGAAGACTATTCTGGCTGATTTAACTGATCTCTATTTGAGAGGAAAATACCCGGAAAAAGAGAAGGAGGAAGCGGGCCGTTTGGCTTTTGCTTCAGTGATTCAGGCGATCGATCGATTGGAGACGAGCGATGAGACGCTCGATTTCTACGCGAGAAATCGATTGCTGGCCCCAACAAGGCAAGCGTATAAGATTCTGCAACAAAATCCCGCCGATCCCCAATGGATAAAAGGGGAAGGTGATCCTTTAGTGGAACAATTCAAACTCGAAAAGAAACAACAAAACGTGCAGCGGACATCACAGGAGGATTGGATGAAAGAACAAGCATTCTTGCTCGTTCCGAATGAATGGTCGCCTATTCAGGTACCCGCAGATGGACAAATTGTCTTCTTTTATTTGCAGGAAAAGAAACAGGATGAATCTCCTATTTTAGAACAGCTCGCCTTTGGGAAAGAAACCCTTTCCGCCGATGCGCAGCGCTTTTTAGCCGAACGGTTGCTCGAAACAACCATAAAAAAACAAGCCATTGTAATTCCTTTGCAGAGAGAAATCGAATGAGCCTTTTTGAAGATATTCCCGCACTTTCTCCCGTTCAATTCTTTGGCGTTACCTGCGATTGCTCCTTTATTAAAGGATCGCTGAAGCCAGAGAAACCATACCTTTTGCCCTCGACAGCCGATATGCTCGATGAAGAATCTTTTGCCGATGTCTACGCCGCCTGGAATGTAGACAAGCTCGCCTTCTACATCGCCGTCCATCGCCCGTTCCAAAAGGTGGGCGAAGGGGACTTTCGGCGGGGCGATAGCGTTGAGCTTTTCATCGACACCCGCGATCTAAAATCAAAGGGAGTCGTCTCCCGCTTTTGCCATCATTTTGTCTTCTTCCCCGTTCAAGTGCAAAACTTTTTGGGCCGCGAAGTGACCCGCTTTAGAAATGAAGACATGCACCGTTTGTGCCACCCCGAAGATCTCCAAGTCAATGCGGACCTCGATGAAGACTCCTACCGCCTCTCCATCGAGATTCCCGCTCACTGCCTCCATGGCTTCGATCCCGTAAGCTTCCCTCGCCTCGGCTTCACCTATCGGATCAACCGAGCGGAAGGACCGCCGCAACACTTTGCCGTTTCCTCTGACGAGTACACCATTGAGCAACACCCGGCAACCTGGGGCACGCTGCAATTGAAAAGAGACTAATCATGAGATTCACTCCCTCTCATGAGTGGATTCTCCTCAAAGGAACTCAAGGCACCGTCGGCATTACGGAGTATGCCCAAAAGGAACTCGGAGAGATCGTCTATGTCGAGCTGCCCCCCATCGGCAAAATCGTGAAAGCGGGCGAAGAAGTCTGTGTTCTTGAATCGACCAAAGCCGCTGCTGATGTCTATGCACCCCTTTCAGGCAAAATCACCGCCGTCAACGAAACCTTGCGCGCGCACCCTTCTGCCATCAACCAGGCGGCGGAAACTCATGGCTGGCTTTTCCAACTCGAGGCCACCCATCCGAAAGAGTATGAAGCTCTTTTAGCCCTCACTGATTATAAATCCCTCATCTCGTGAAAAACTATGTCATCAGCTTCTTCCACTGGACCCGCAACTCATTTAGCCCCACCTTCTCGACCAGACCTCACTCACCGAAATTCAATCTTAAGAACACTTCAAAGAGAGATTGTAATTCCCGACTCGCGCGATGAATTAGATAGATTAGTTAGAGATAAAGTATTAGCACTCGATCCGCAAGCGACAGAGCCCCAAATTCAAAGTCTTATCAGGGCTTTGTGGATGCCTGCTATTTCAAAGCTTATGATTCCCAAGGGTCGAGTCTAACGTTTCTTTCTTTTCTTAGGGATTTTGGCGCCCGATTTACGAGCTGTATTTAAGGCTATCGCAACGGCTTGCTTTCTAGGTTTGCCTGCATGGATTTCAGTGCGGATATTTTCTGAAATTGTTTCTCTTGAAGTCCCTTTCTTAAGTGGCATAGTTCTCTCTCCTTTTCTAGATGGTTTTTAAAGAATAACTTGTGCTGCGGCCCCCCTCGTTATTTTGGGTAAGGATGCCTTTGTCTATGAGATCGAGAATATCGCGGTGGGCGGTGTCTTGAGAACACTTTGCAATTTTTGCCCACTTGGATGTGGTGAGTTTCCCGTCAAAGCCGTCGAGCAGTCGATTGATGAGTTTTTTCTGTCTCTCATTTAAAGAGACTTCTGCAAGGGACTCCCAAACGCGCGCCTTGTGCAGAATCGCCTGGAGAGTTGAGGAGGCTTTTTCGATCGCCCTTGCTAGACAATGAAGAAACCACTCGATCCAGGGAGTCACGTCCAATCCATCTTTTTGGGTCTGTTCCAAAATCTGGTAGTAGCCCTTTCTTTCCGCCTGGATTTGCGCAGATAAACTGTAGAAACGGCGGGAACTTTTTTCAGAACGGGCTAGCATGAGATCTGCAATCGCGCGTGCAATGCGGCCATTGCCATCGTCAAAGGGGTGGATTGTAACAAACCAGAGATGCGCAAGCGCTGCCTTTAGAACGAGATCCATTTTGGTTTCCTGATTGAACCAATCTAAAAACAGTCCCATCTCTCGATCGACTCGTTCAGCAGCAGGGCCTTCAAAGTGGACAGTTTCCTTGCCCGGCCTCCCAGAAATCACCTCGACGGGCCCCGTTCGCCATCCTCCCACCTCAATCTTTGTAAGACCGCTGCGCCCATTAGGAAACAGAGCCGCATGCCAATGGAACAGCCTTTTTTTTGTAAGGGGTTGATCGTAGTTTTGTGTCGCGTCTAGGATCATCTCAACGACGCCCTCGACATTTCTATCGACCACATCCCCAGCCACATCAATTCCCAGGCGGCGCGCCACCGACGAACGGACCAATGATTGATCTAAATGCTCCCCCTCAATCTCACTCGATTTAATGACATCTTGAGTCAAGGTTTCTAAAATAACTTCTTCTTTCAAATGAAACCCAATGGATTCCATCCCCCCGATCAAGCGCCCCTGCTGGTGGCGCACCTGCGTAAGGAGGGAGGCTAGCCCCTCCCGATCCCATAGAAATTTTGGCCAGTTCTCAAGCTCATGTATATACATGTCTTCATCTTAGCACCTAATCTCCGCAAGAGCAATCAAATTTTGCGGAGATTAGGGAGGATTATTCTCCGCATGACGTATATAAGGTCCTGTTTGTTAGGAGTATAAAGTTATAATTTTAACTATTTAATTTTATCATATAATGTAATATAATTTATTGCATGTCATTGCAATTAGATCATCTGCCTTTAAATAGTGTTCAGGAATCGATGAACCAGATTCCTCTTGAGATTTGGAAGGTAATTCTTGAATTCAGTCCGGATCAGCATCACCTGGCCAGGACTTCCACGTCTTATAATAAGATTATGGAAAAGGTGAGAGCCGATTTTCTGGACGTGATTTCAGAAGAGGGTACGATTGGGAAGATTCTTGAGCTAAAACCTTTTCAAAGAGCTCGATCCAACGGTCAGCGATTGCGGGGATTATGTAAAAATTTCTTAGGATCTCCGAAAGAAACCCCACAGGCTTTCATTAAAGCAGTAGGAGAAAAAAACATTCGGCTGGACGATATTTTTAGGTTTTCCTGTAAGTTTGATCCTAACCATGCGATCAGCTTAATTGATCGGGATTTAATCGAGCCAAAACAGATCGATAACGCATTTAATGCCGCAGTGGAGAAAGGCGATTTTCTATCAGTAGTACGTTTTCTTCCTCATGTCAAGGGCGATCTTTGGAATGCTTTACATATATCTCTTAGACACGCAGAAATTTTCCACTTTTTATTGAATTGCAATCGGGAAATAAGCATACATCGTGCTCTGGAAGATGCAGGGCCAAACGGAAAAAAAGCCCTTCTTAAATCGGGAAGACCTTACAACAGAGAATTTCAAGCGAATGCGGGTCTAAATGTTCGCGGCAATCCAACAGGGTTACATCAAACTTTAATTAAGTCTGCAGGAACGGATGACCTTGAAAGCGTTCGAGTTATCCTCAAATACGCCAATCCATCCAGAGAAATGTTGGTGCATGTAAGAGCTCGAATTCAATTTCTGAGAGAACATGAAAATGACGATGATATGGTTTTATATCATAATGAATTACCGATCATGATGAGGGATGTAGAACGGGACAATGTCCAAAATCGCGATGCCATCTTAAGTCTGCTCGACGACGCCATCGCCAAATTCCCCGAACCTGTCGCTCCTGCACCGATCGCAGCAGCGCCCGCTGTTCCTGAACCTATCGTTCCGCCACCTGCTGTAGCCGCAGCGCCTGCCGATCCCGAAGCCGAAGTCTCAGACGATGAAGAAGAAATAGCTGACTTCCCACCACCAAGACCTGTCGTTTGCTCCCGAGGAGTGGTCATCGCCTCTGTAGCCGCAGCCTGCCTTGCAGCCGGCGCGGGTCTTTTCCTTTCTTTCCAAAACCCCTAAAAAATTTTTCCTGCTGAATTCGCCCATGATTTAAAATGCGGAGAGAGGGTGTGCTGTGTCTGTGGGTAAATCTGTCCGAATCATTGCCTTGTGCGTGGGAGTGGCTCTGCTCTGCGCAGTGTTTTATCAGCCGATTGGGGAGAGTGTTTTTGGCTTGGGGGCTAGGATTGCTTTCCGCTTGAAAACTGATTGCAAACTGGCCTATCGGGCTGTGGAATGGAGGGAGGGGAGGGTTGTTTTCTCCGACTTAGCCCTTTTCGATGTGAGCGGGAAGGAGAGCGCCTTTCATCTTCACGCGAAGGAGATGATCTTTTCGTTTGATTGGAGCCAGTTTCCGGGGAGGGTGGGGGTGCATTTAGAGCTGAGAGCGCCGCATCTTTCTTTTTTTGGGGAGAGGAAGTGGGACTTTCCTGAAGGGGGATGGTTCGATTTGTCATTGGCTATTGAGGAGGGACTTGTCGAATGGCCGGGGATTGAACGGGCTTCGTTCCAGTTTAGAAAGGAGGCGGGGAACCAGGCGCTGGATTTGCGGTGGAAAGAGTCGAGCCTTCAGTTGAGCGATGGGGGCGATGTGGTGGAGGGAAAGCTTTGTCAGTTTCCGGCGCCTTTGTTGAAGAAGTTGATCGAATTTTATCTTCCCGGCGCTGGAATGGCCTCTTTTTATGAGGGAATGGTGCAGGGAAGGGTTCATTTTGAGATGGAAGAGGGAAGGGCGAAGGCTGGGATGGTCCATTTGGAAATGGAGGGGATTGGCTGCGCCTTTTCAGATTGGGAAGTGGAAGAAATGGATGGGGTTCTCGATTGGGAGGGGCCTTTTGTTGGGGGGGAGCCGATTGGGATTTTTCGAGATTTTGTTTCTGTTTCCTGCGAGGGGCGCCTTAGGGCTTCGCTGAGCCATTTGAATGTGGAATTTGGAACGGGGGTAATTAGAGACGTCGCGGGAGATTTGACGCTGAATCCAGGCATGGGGGCGAAGTGGGAATTTCAGGGGAGTGGCGCAGTGGATGAGGAGCCCTTTCCTTTTGTGTGGGAGGGACGGGGCTATTTCAAGAGTCAAATGGATAATTGGGTCGAGTCGAGTTTGAAATTAGGCGATGCGAGGGTAGCGATTGAGGGGCGCGAAAGGGAAAAAAGAAGGATTTGGACGGGGAAGTGTGAGCATCTGGTGCCTACTTCTGGCGCCCTTTTGCAAGGGATTGGGGCCTATTTCTTCCCGGAGATTGCTGGTTGGCAGTGGCGCGACGGGCAGGTGAATGGCGAGGGGAGTCTTTCTCTTTCCGATCGGGGAATCGAGGCGTGGAATCTCTCTCAATTTGATGCGCAAAATGTCTCTTTGCGCCGTGGAAAATTCTCCCTGGGATGCCAAAATGTGAAGGGGCATTTGTCGATGGAAGGGGGAGAGATGGGTGTCGAGGGGGGAGAGTTTCAATTTCCCGTTTTGGGAGAGCAGATGGTTGCGGGGGCGAATTGGTCGGGGCAGGCCATTTGGGTGGAAGATGTTTTAGCTCCCTCTCGTTTCAGCGGAGGGGTTGAGGGCGTTCAAACGGCGATCGAACTTTCAGGAAAATGGAATGAATGGCAAGGAAAAGGGGAATTTGCGTGCGGCGCCGTGTGGCTCTCTGGAAGATGGGAAGAAGAGAGAATGCAAATCGGGATCCAGAAGGGAGATTTGGAAGGGATTCTCTTTTCCGGCAAGGGATCAGTGGGGAAAGAGGGGGATTTTTCATTTGGCTTGAATCGATTTCAGGGCCCCATTGATTCTCTCGCCAAGCTTTGGCCTGGAGTTACAGTGGGGGGAGAGATCCATTCCCTGGATCAAGGTTTTCAAATTGAGGGGACTCTCGAGGCAATCGACTGGTCTTGCCAAGCCAAAATTGAGAGAGGCTCGATCTTTAAATATGCAAATTTTCGCTTTGAAAACATCGAGATGGAAATCGAGGCCGATTCGAGCGGATTTAATTCGCTGGGAATGGGAGGCGATTGGATTACGCCCCAAGGAAAGGTCCCCTTTGATTGCCCCATTTTATCCAAAGAGGGGAATGAGTGGATCTATGATGTCCGGCTAAAAAGTCAAACATGGGATATCGTTCGCCTCGCGGGAACTTCCGATAGCCGAACGCTCTCTTTCGATGCGAAAAAAAGTCATTTCTTTGGCACGCCTCTCCAATTTTCTGAGTGTGCGCTCAATGAAGAAGGGGGATTGGAAACAGTGGAAGTGGAAATGATCCTCCCTTGGAAGGCTTTTTTGGCCGCGGGGCCTTTTCTCCACAGCCTTGGAATCAATTCTTGGATTGATACCCCCATCACCGGAGCCGCTGCGATTCATTGCCTCTATCAGCGGAAAGGGGGATCGGAAATATCGGTACAGGGAGTCGATCTCTGTTGGAAGGGGGAAGATCTCTCTTTGGATTTTCATGCCCAGGAGCAAAATGAACAATGGAAGATCGATCGATGCCAGGCGGCCCAATTTTCCTTAAGCTGCATCCTGCAAAAAGAAGAGGAGATCATTCGCCTTTCGGAAGGGAAAGGAAACTGGAAGACAGGCATTCAAGTTGAATTTGCGGGGCGCATTTCACCTTCTTTGCGCTGTGAACTCCGCTTGCCGAAGGTGCACCTCGATTTGCAGCAGGTAAACCAATGGATACCCGGCCCTGTTCACAATCTGGAAGGAGTTTTAGAAGGGACAGGTCATTTTATTTTCGATCGGGGGATAGAAACTGATCTCGATTTCACCGCCTCAGAATTAAAATGGGGATCTCTTGCTTTGGAAAACAATGGGCCGATCCACCTTTTTGCCTCATCGGAAAAAGGGGTGATCTTCCGCGGAATTGATCTCCATGTCTTAAAGCCCGATTGGGAAAATCCCTGGATTGATTGCAAAGTGGATCTCCTTCAATACGATGCCCTTCGTTCCCAGTGGATTTTTACTCATTCCCACGTCCATTTGCCCTCTGACTTTCTCACTCTTTTCCCCAAAACCCCTTCTTTTATCCCTCCCTTTCAGCAAGATCTCGACTTCATTGCCGATGTTGAATGCGCCTCTGATTTTTCCGCTCTTACTTGTTCCATGAAAGAGGGATTCATCCCTTATAGCGGCGCCGTGCGGCACATCCAAAACCTGCAAGCGTCGTGGGATTCCCATGGATGTGCGGGGATCTTTAACTACTTTCATCAGGGCCATCTCCTAAGAATTGGTTTCGATCTCCATCTCGATTCCAAAATGGAAGGACGGCTGATTTTGCAAGATGAGGAGCAGTTTCTTACTGCGGGAGAGCGCCCCCTAGCGATTGATTGGGAGTATATCGACGGCCACGGATTTTGGGTTCATGCCATCGAGGGGACATTTGGGGGCATTGAAGCCTCTTTTCACGCTGAAACAACTCCTCCCGAAAACATTCTCATTGGCAGCGCTCATCTCCATTTTGGCCTCATTTCTGAGATGATTCCCCCCAGCATTGCCGAAGTATTCCAAAAACTAAAAATGGGAAAGAATTATGAGCTAAAAGGGCATCTTTCTCTTGAAAAAGAAAACGTCAGTTTCCGCGGCCTACTCGGCGGCAAGCAGCTCGAGCTTTTTGACTATCAATTCCGCACGCTTCTCGCCCAAGTGGAATTGGATCTCCACCACGTCCATCTCTACGAGATCAAGATCAGCGACAGTGCGGGGATGATGAAGATCGATGAGATCCTTCTTCAAGGAAAAGACGCGCAGCCCTGGACGATTTCCATACCTCATCTCACGATCCATGAACTCCGCCCCAGTCTTCTCCAAAAAATAGGCCGCGAAGTGGGGGAGATCAGTCCGCTAGTTGTCCGCGAGCTTAAGATTGACAATCTCAAAGGCCTCCTCGATGAGAGTTTCACCTACACAGCTCACGGCGAGCTTCATTTCATTAATTCCTATAAACGGGAGCATACGTTTTTCGATATTCCCGCCGACGTCTTAAGCCGCATCGCCGGCCTCGACCTCGATCTTCTGATCCCTGTGCGCGGCACGCTGAAGTATGAGTTGAAAGAGGGGCACTTCCATCTTATGGAATTGGAGGATTCATTTAGCGAATCGGATCGGTCTCAGTTTTTTTTATTTGAGAGTCCAACAGTCGATCTCGACGGCAATCTGAAGATCCTCGTAAAAATGAAGCAATTCGTCCTCTTCAAGTTTACGGAGGCGTTCCTCATCTCCATCGAGGGCACACTCGACGACCCAAAATTCCACCTCCAAAAGAAAAAACGCTTTCTGGGAATGTGAGAGAGACATAACAGACTTATGGAGTGAGACGTAATGCGAATATCAGCGCGGAGGGTAGGAACTGAGATATCGCAGAGGACGAGAGGCGAGGGAAGCCCTCGCGCACCCAGGAAAGGAGATTGCGATTTATTCTGAAAAATTTTTGGGAGTGTGAGGGCTTCCCTCACCTCTGCGTTCTCCGCGCTTAACTCAGTTCTTTCCTCCGCGCTGATATTCGCATTACGGTTCAGGTTATAAGCCTGTGGATCTCTTCTCCTTCTTTCTCTATCCTGGTCTCATGCTTTTTAAGAGCGTAATGGATTTGATTTATCCTCCGCTGTGCTTGGAGTGCAGGGAGCCGTGCAAGACGAAGTACTTTTGCCCCGAATGTTGGGGGTTGTGCGAGCCGCCCGATCCTGCAGAGAGGTGTAGACATTGCTTTGGAGAAGTGGATCAGGTGCGCGCCATGTGCCAAGAATGCAGGAGGGAGCCGAAGGTGGGCGTCGTGAGGGCGTATGTCTTTGATGGGGAATCGCCGGTGGGACGGCTGGAAGAATGGGAAAGGTTGGCTGGGTTTGCTGTCTATCAATGGATTCGGCTGGAATGGCCTATGCCCGATGTGATTGTGCCGATGCCGGATGAGGAGTCGGAGAGTGTGGGGGAGGCGTTTTCTGCATTGATGCAGCTGCCGTTTGCGAAGGCGTTGAGGCGGGGCGGAGATCAGTTTGAATTGCGGGAAGAGGTTGAGGGAGATGTTTTAATCGTGGATGCGGCGAATCCTGTGGAATTTTTGCAGGGAGGCGCGATGGCCGTAGCCGAGGCTTTCCCTAAAAGAATTTTTTTATTAAGCTTGTTTCCCGATGATTATTTTAGCCGTGATTAGCTTTTTGGCTTTTGGGTTCTTCTTCTTCCAAGGGCTCCATATTGTCCCGCAGCAACAGGTTTGGATTGTCCAAAGATTGGGGAAGTTTAGCCGGCGGTTGGAGCCGGGTCTCAATTGGCTCGTGCCGCTGGCCGATGTGGTCGCCTATCGCCATTCGCTGAAAGAAGAGGCGCTCGATGTAACGGAGCAAACGGCGATCACGCAGGATAACGTCAGCGTCATCATGGATGGCGTCGTCTATGTAAAGATCGTCGATCCCTTCGCGGCTTCTTATGGAGCTAAAAATCCCTTCCACGCGCTGACGCAGTTAGTGCAGACGACAATGCGCTCGGAGATTGGAAAGATCGCATTGGATAAGACGTTTGAGGAGAGAGAATCGCTCAATGCGAAGATTGTAGAGGCGATCAATCAAGCTGCCGTCTCTTGGGGCCTTCGCTGCATGCGCTATGAGATCAAAGACATTAAAATGCCCGAAGATATCCGCAAGGCGATGGAATTGCAGATGACCGCGGAGAGGCAAAAGCGGGCGCGGATCTTGGAGTCGGAAGGGGTGCGCCAATCCCACATCAATGAATCGGAAGGGCAAAGACAAGCGCAAATCAATATCGCCGAGGGGATGAGAGAAAAGATTGTTTTAGAATCGGAAGCGGCAAAGGTGGACCGGATCAATCGGGCTAAGGGAGAAGCAGAGGCAATTGAAGCGCTCTCTTTGGCGACCTCGAGGGGCATGGAGCGAATTGCCGAAGCGTTGGGCCATGCGGGAGGAGAAAAAGCAGCCTCCTTGCAGATTGCGGAAAAATATATTGAGGCGTTTCGCCAGCTGGCGAAAGAGGGGAATACGATTCTGCTTCCTTCAAATCTGCAACATCCAGGGTCGATGATCGTCGAGGCGATGACGCTGTATGAGACGTTGAAGAAAAAAAATCCTATACATATGGGGCAGCGAGAAGCTGCCCCATTGGCATGATTAGAAACCAGCGCCGACAGAAACTTCAGCGAGGGGTCCTGGGAAGCTGCCTTTAGAAAAAGCGGCTACAGCAGGCTGGCTCACATCGAGCTGGACGAAGCTTTTCCAGTTTTGGTTTCGGTTCATTTCATAACCGAGCGCGACGTTTGGAACGAGTCCCAAAAACTCTCGTTTATCTTTTGTCTTCATACCGGCCCAAGCTAGTCCGCCGCCAGCATAGAGGCTGGTGTCGTTTGCTGGGCTGATATAGTGGAGGTAGTTCGCCTTTGGGAAGGTGAAATAATAGGTATCTCTTTTCCCATGATCTGAATGGGAATAGCGGCGGTTGTAGCTCCCAGAAATGTCAATGGCCGATGCTCCGGAAGCGAGGCGATAGCCAAGGCCTATGCCTGGAACCATTTTCGTATCTTTTAGCGCATCTGCTGGATAAGAATCGGAGACTCCCATCCGGAGATAAACGATCCCTTTTTTTGGGGTGATTTTCTCATCTACGGACAAAGCTGGCTTCATCTCCATCAGAAGATCGTTTGAAGAAATAGAAAGTGTTGGAGCTGCCTCTTGAGCGAAAGCAAGGCCAACTACAGTGGTCAAAAATAGCATTGCGAAACTCTTTTTCATAATTACCTCCTTAGAAAAAGAATGTCAATTATGAAAAGAAAGAGTTAATTTAAGCAACTGAAATAAAAACTATGGTTAGTTTAATTTTCAATATTCTTTCGGACCATTTGGACTTGGCGGCGGAGGGTGTCGTTCATCTGTATTTGGTCGGTGATTTTCTTCCAGGCATGGAGGAGGGTTGAGTGCGTTTTGCCCCCGAAGGAAGCGGCGATTTTCATCAGGGAGTCGTCGATGAGTTCTTTGGCGAGATACATGGCCACTTGGCGGGCTGTAGCAATTTCTTTATGGCGCGATTCTCCCTTTAATTCGGAGATACGCACTTCGAAGACGGCCGCCACGCTTTTGAGGATGCTTTCCACTGAGATTTTTTTATTGGGTGCGCTAGATTGAAACATCTCGCTGAGGATTTTCTCCACGACATCTTCATTGAGGGTGGTGGAGAGGAGGCGGGAGTGGGCGCAAAGGCGATTGACGGCCCCTTCGATTTGCCGCACGTTATTGTAGATATGCTCGGCGATGAAAAAGGCGATTTGATTGGTGATATTGAGGCCGCGGCACTCCGATTTATGCTTGATGATCGCCACGCGCGTCTCTAAATCGGGGACGCCCATGTGGGCGACGAGGCCCCACTCCATTCGGGCGACCATCCGCTCTGAGAGTTTGAGCTGCGCAGGGGGCTTATCGCTGGTGATCACGATTTGTCTGCTCTGATTGAGCAGCGTTTCAAAGGTGTTGCAAAATTCTTCCTCAAAATTCAGTCGATTTTGCAGAAACTGAATATCGTCGACGAGAAGGAGATCGAGACTGCGATAGTAGCGCTTCATCTTATCGATCGATTTATTGCGCAAGTGATCGACGATCTCATTGATGAACGCTTCGGTGGTGATGGCATGGACGCGCAATTTCTTATGGTGTTCGCAGACATAATGGCCGATGCTATGGAGCAAATGGGTTTTCCCCAGTCCTACGCCGCCGTGAATGAACAATGGATTGTACGATTTTCCTGGCCGCGCGGCGACGCCGACGGCAGCAGATTTCACAAATTGATTCGAGGGGCCTTCGATAAAGTTCTCGAATACATATAAAGGATTCAGCCTCACTTCAAAAACGGGGGCTTCTTCAACTGGTTCTGGCGCAGTAGCAGCGGCGGGCGCGCTTGTCTTTTGCGCAGCTGCCATTTGAAATCGAATGGCCGGCTCGCCCGAGCCTTTTAGCGGAAGAAAGTTGCAGAGAATTTCCTTAAAATTATCGAGGAGATATTCCTGGACGAACACATTGGGAACTTCCAATGCAATTTCATCCATTGTCGCTTCGATCAGACGAATGGGAGCGATCCAGTTTTCATATTCTGCGGAGGAGCAGCGAGTCTCGATGAACTCGATGAATTGGACCCAGCCGTTTTTGACTTCACATTCAAGCATGACACCAAAGGTAACAGGGATTCAGATCAAGTTCAATTGGAAAGAGCAGGGTTGGCTGCGGCTGCGATAAATCGATCCTTCTCGCTCCCCTTGCTTTTCAAGCAATGGTGTCGCTCGTACGGAACGCTTCGCTCCGATTTCTCTTTGCCGGAGCTCAACCAAGGTTGCAAAACTTCGTTTTGCGAAAAAGAGCAGGGAAGGAACTTCCCTGCTCAGAATAGGAGATTTATTTAGATGATTTGAACTCATTAGGGTCTTTAGGAGCTCCTGAAGTCACTTCTTTTCCAGAAGCGGCCACCACTGGTACTGGTATAGCATCTACTGCTGCTGGAGCCATCTGGAAATCATTAGACATTAGGCCGTTTGCCGCTGCCGCTGGAGCCATCAGGAAATCATCAAACATTAGGCCGTTTGCCGCTGGTGCTGCTGCTGGGGCCTCTTGTTCATCCTTGCGCACAACTTTTGAAAGAACTGCATGAGCTTGTTCATGAGCATCTTCAACCTCTGCAAGTCTAGCAGCATTCTTATCAAATTCTGCTGACAGTTTACCATAGCGCTCAGTTGACTCTGCGAGTTGTTTTTCCAATCCCGCAGATCTGCTGATCGACTGTAAACCTGGTGTTGTTGCAATTATTTCCTCTTCAAACACAGCGTTAACACGTGCTAGAGGTCTGGCCAATGATCTTACAGCTGCTTCCAGATCATTTTTTTCTCTGGTAACTTTGTCTAGTTTCTGGCCTACCGCTTCGAGTTGATGTTGCTCTCGTGTAAAGTCATCAAGGTTCAGCACTTCGCGAAGTTCCTCATTACTAGCCGCAAAATCTTTTCCATCTGCTTTTTGGGCATTCGCTACGCATGCTTCCATACCAAATAAGATAGCCTGGAATTGAGGAAAGACAGCTGCTTCTTTCTTCATTCCGTCGATGGCAGCTTGCATTGGCGCTGCCACTTCAGCTTTAAGTGGTTCTTTAAGGTCTCCTAATTGATTTAAGATTTTGGAAATGGGTTCCATTTTCTCCATAAGAGCAGACAATGTGGTCATCTGAGTGACACGAGCACTCAGCGAGGTCAATGCCTCATGGCTTTTTTTGTACATTGCGCCAGCAAAAGTTTGAACAGGCCTAACCGTTGTTCTGATTCCTGCCCCCACTTCCCCAATAGCTCTTGCAAAGTCGATATAGTTCTCACGATGCCTTTCACAAGTGGTAGCAAACTGCTTGGCTGTTGTTTTACCTAGGACACAGTGACTAAGCGATTGATCAATGACAGCGTCAATTGTTTGTGTTTCCTTCGCAATCATTTGAGCCAATAGATTCGCAGATGCAATCCAAGAAAAGGATTTTTTTGCAAGGGGACCGCTTTCTACAGGAGCATCTGACTGCGCTAAAGAAACCGGACGTTCCAGTGAAGAAGACTCTGAAGGATAAAGAGGAACTACTGAAGAGGCTCTTTGAGCTGGGGCTCTAGCAGGTCCATTGCCGGCTCCGTTAGAATGAGGAGCCAAGGAGCTCTTAGATGATGAACTTGCCGAAACTACTGGATAGCTAGCTGGTGGCAATACTGGTGTTGCTGATACTGACGTTGGTGATAAACTCATACAAACCTCGTTGGTTGGGTGTTACAAAATTGGCCCGAAGTTTTACACGAGTGTTGCTAAAACTGTCAAACAAAAAAATTATCGGTAGGCGAGAACGAGGGCTTGGGCCTGCGATGCGATCTCTTTATTTTCCGACTTTTCGAGTTCCATCGCTTGGAGGAGACCTTGTCTTTTATAGCCCAACATAAAGAGGGCTTTGGCTCGATTGAGCAGAGTGAGGGGATGATTGGGTTCAAGTTTCAGCGCGCGATCGAGAAAGTCGAGAGCTTTTAGTCCGTTGCCGATTTGCAGGTGGAGCGCGCCGATGGTTTGCAGATCATAGGGTGTAGGGGGAGAAAGAACAGTAAGAGCGTCAAAGAAGGTGAGGGCGACATCGTAGACGCCTTGTTTAATATAGGAGTAGGCGACATAGCGCATGTCATCCATTTGTTCTTGATTCCAGCCGAGCACTTCCAGCCAATTCACATCGCTCATCTCAGCCTCTTTGATATTGGTTGCGGCGGGAGTTGATCAAGGCCAGAGTCTTATCCAATTTATGAATGATTTGCAGAAGAGCCATCAAGACTTGCCGCTCTTTATCTTCTTCTTGTTGTTCTTTCTGGTCTTGATCCAATTGCCCCTCTTTTCTCGCATGGGGTTTTTTCAAGGCATCTTCGATGTTTTCCAGTCTCTCCTCAGCGGCTTCCTGTTTTTCGTAGCCGCCCAAAGAGGGAATCAATTGATAGCTGAACAACGACCTCGAGATCACATAGTATTCGGGTGGGGCGGTGAACGACGCCCACAGCATGGTTTTGCCGGGGGCATAGAGTCGATCGAACTCTGAGGGGACATAGGGTTTGGCGACCGTGACTTCGGTCTTCTGCGGAATCAAGCGCGATTCTTCGACCAGGCGCTTATCGAGGATTTCCATATCTCTCGCGTAGCGTCTGGAAGAATCGATTCCTAAGTCGGCGACAGTCTTCGGCTTAATCGTCATGTCCTCATTCTAGCAGCCCACCCGAATTTATCACCACAGAGATAGACATCACAAAAGCGGGGAGGCCCCGCACCCCATTTTTTTTACCACAGAGATCACAGAGAGCACAGAGGTGGGGATGCCCCACACCCCAAAAAATTATTTTCTCGCGCGCCTTGCGCCTCTGTGTGCTCTGTGATCTCTGTGGTTAATTTTTCCACGAACGTTGTGAACAAGGGTTTGAGGCTCTGTTGGTAATTCCATATGTGCCTGATATTTAGGTGTTTATAATCACTTTCTCCGTGTTTATAACTGGGGGAAATGGGAGGGTTTTGAACAGATTTCCCACAATTTTCCACCGCGATTTTTTTTGTGTGTAATTGGTTGATTTGGAAAGGGTTTAGGTAGGGTTTGAAAAATGATTTTCGGAAATGAATTGCGCGATTTTCGTTTTCGTGGCTAACATGTGGGAGAACGTGGGAATGCTAATGAAAGGGTTCTTCTTCAGCGGATCGAGTGTCGCAAAACTAGATGAGAAAGGGCGCTTTGTCCTGCCTCAAGAAATGCGCTACGGTCTTGTAGAAGAGGGGAAATGTGAATTCGTCATTGGATTAGGCCTCGGCGGCTGCCTCGCCATTTATCGCAAAAGCGTCATTGAGAAGATTGTCGAAAAATTCCAGCAGAACCAGCACATCGCAAAGTTTCAGAAGTTCTTCACCTTATTCTTTTCGACTCTTCATCAGACTGAATGTGACAAAATCGGTCGAGTCTCCCTGCCAGCTACCTTAAAGAGCGCGATTGGGATCAAGAAAGAGATCGTCGTCGCAGGAGTCATGGACAAAATTGAGCTCTGGCCCAAAGAAGTCTATGACCAAAATCTGCGCAATCTCTTGGATACCCCCAATTTAGCCCAGATGACAGAAGAAGTGTTTGCCCTCCTTCATGAAGGGAATGCTCCCGCCGGAGAGCCGATGGCTCCCCATGCGGAGTTAAACCCTCTCTATTTTGATGCAGCTCCAGCGAAAAAATGATTAAGGCCAAAGCCCACACGTCGGTTTTGGTGAGAGAAGTCCTCCAGGTTTTCGAGGGGAAAGAGATTCGTCTTTTCTTCGACGGAACCGTAGGAGCGGGCGGCCATGCGAGCGCCTTGTTAGAAGCACACCCTGAAATTGAGCGGTACGTTGGGTGCGACCGCGATCCAACTGCGTTGGCCTTGGCGGGGAAGGCGTTGGAGGCGTGGGGGGAAAAAGTGGAATTGGTCCGAGGCGACTATGCGGATATGCCTCGAATGATCGGGAAAGATTGCATCGATGGGTTTTTGATCGATATCGGGGTTTCCTCGATGCAGTTAGACGAGAGGGAAAGAGGCTTTAGCTTCATGGGCGATGCGCCTTTGGATATGAGAATGGATCCCGAAGGGGAGTTGACCGCTGCGGAAGTGGTCAATCGCTACGGGGAAGCGGAATTGGCGCGGATCTTTTTCGAATATGGAGAAGAAAGACGCTCCAGACAAGTAGCCAAAGCGATTGTCGAGGCGCGGCGAAAGAGAAAGATAAGGACGACGGGCGAGCTGGTAGAGATCATTAAGCCGGTTGCGACGCGGGGGAGGCTCCATCCAGCGACGCTGGTCTTTCAAGCGCTGCGGATTGTTGTGAATGATGAGCTGGGGCAACTGCAAAGAGGCCTCACCGCCGCCATTGAGAAGACATGCCCTGAGGGCAGAATTGCGGCGATCTCTTTTCACAGTTTGGAGGATCGAATTGTGAAAAACGCCTTTCGCGATGCGAAGGGAGTGTTGAAGATTTTGACGAAGAAGCCGATCGGTCCTACGGCGGAAGAGACGAGAGCGAATCCTCGGTCGCGCAGCGCCAAATTGCGCGCGGCGGAGAAACTAGGTAGTATATGAAAGGGTTATTGTTGCGATTGGGCCTCTGTTTAACGGTCTTTGGATTTTGCCTCTATTCTTACCTAGATACGCAAAATCAATTGACCCATTTAAAAATTCAAATCCCTGAAGTGGAGAAAAAGACCCGTTTAATCCGGGAAGAAAATCGACGTCTCGCCTATGAAATCGACCTGTTTGAAAATCCGACGAATCTAATCGAATTGGCTCACAGGCCTGAATTCAGCCATTTAAGACACCCGCTCTTACGAGAAATTTTAACAGTCCCTGAAGCCTTTGCGATTAACGATCTCCCGTAATTTATGGAACTTCCTCGAAAACGACTGGTCATTGTCGCCGTCTTTCTCTCTTTATTCTTTTGCCTCCTGATCATCCGCTTTTATTGCATCCAAATCATTCAAGGGGAAAAGTGGACGCAAGTGGCTCTTGCCCAGCATCAATGCATTCTCACTGAGCCCTTTATGCGCGGCTCTTTTTACTCGAATACTTCGATTAAACAGGGACATCCCGGAGCAGAGCAACCGTTTGTGGTCGATGTCCCCAAATTCCATCTCTTCATCGATCCCGATTCGATTCCCCCCGCGGTGAAAGAGAGAATGGCCGAGGGACTCTTGACCCATTTTTCTCTAAATCAGGAACAGAGGAAAAAAGTGATCGGGGAATTTTTCCGAAAGAGCCGCAGCCGCAAGATCGCTATGTGGCTGAGCCGCGAGCAAAGAGGGCAGATTGAATGCTGGTGGAGCGAATTTGCCAAACAAGAAAAACTCGTGCGCAACGCCCTCTTTTTTATTTCTGATTATAAGCGCTCCTATCCCTTTGGGACGCTTCTCGGCTCTGTGCTTCACACGGTACAGGAAGAAAAAGATCCCCAAACCCATCAAAGTCTTCCAACAGGTGGGTTGGAGATGCTATTTAACAACTATCTCAAGGGAAAAGAGGGGAAACGGCTCATTGTCCGCTCTCCGAGACATCCCCTCGATAGCGGCAAAATTTTAGAGCTTCCTGAAAACGGCGCCGATATTTATTTGACCATCAACCACTACCTTCAGGCCATCGCTGAATCGGAGCTGGACAAAGGGGTGAAGGCTGCAGGAGGGAAGGGCGGCTGGGCCGTCATGATGGATCCCTACACGGGGGAAATTCTAGCTCTGGCCCAAACGCCTCCCTTTGATCCGGCCCATTATGCCGATTATTTTAACGATCCCAAGCTGCAAGAGCATACGCATGTCAAGGCAGTGACCGATTGTTATGAGCCAGGGTCGATTTTCAAGCCGATCACGCTCGCCGTTTGCATGAAAGCCAATGAAGAGTTGATCAAAAAAGGGAAACCCCCGCTTTTCACTCCCGAAGAGAAAATTCCCTGCGCCAACGGCTGGTTTCCGGGGCGAAGCACGCCGCTCAAGGATGGGCGGGTCCATAACTATCTCAATATGGAGCTGGCCATCCAGAAATCTTCCAACATTTATGTGGCGCGCCTCATCCATCGCCTCATTGATGTGATGGGAGAACATTGGTATCGGAAGGCGCTCACTGAGATTTTTGGATTTGGCCAAAAAACCAATGTGGAGCTTCCCGCGGAGAGCGTCGGACTTGTCCCCACTCCCGGCAAATTGCATCCCAATGGAAAGCTCGAATGGTCTCTTCCCACGCCCTATTCCTTGGCGATGGGGCATAATATTCTCATCAATGGCCTGCAGATGGTCAAAGCCTATGCCATTTTTGCCAATGGCGGCCTGCAGGTGCAGCCCCACCTCGTCCGAAAAATTGTTAAAACGCTTCCCGATGGCACGAAACAAACCCTAGTGGATAACACACACTACCGCGCCACCCAGCGGGTTCTGCCAGGCGAGCACACTGCCCTCATCGTCCGGGCGATGAAGTATGCGACGAAAGAAGGAGGAACTTCAAAGCGCGCCGATATTATAGGCTACACCGAAGCGGGAAAGTCAGGGACATCGGAAAAAATCATCGATGGGCTTTATTCGAAAGACCACAATATTTCCTCCTTCCTCGGATTTGCTCCGGCCAACAATCCTCGCTTCGTCCTTCTCATTTCAATTGACGATCCGGAGAAGAAGTTTATTCCCGGAGTGGGCAAGCACCAAATGGGGGGGATATGCGCTTCGCCTATTTTCCGCGAGATTGCGACCAAGTCGCTGCAGTACTTAGGAGTTGCGCCCGACGACCCTTACGGGTATCCTTCTGGGGACCCGAGGAGAGATCCGAAGAAAGCGGACTGGATGATGGAAGTGGCGGGGCTGAAGGAGTTGTATGAGAAGTGGAACAGGTAGGAAAGTATGAAATCTGAAAACGTCGGGGCTTCGCCCCCGCACCCCGGAGGAAAATCTGAAATCTGAATTATGAAATCTGAAAACGTCGGGGGCAAGCCCCCTGCACCCCCAACGGCACGTTCCAGGATGCACTAACTTACAAGCCCATCTTTCTAAAAAAACCTTAAAGCACCTGGGGGCAGCGGGGGCTTCACCCGACTGGGGGTGCGGGGGCGAAGCCCCGACGTTTTCAGATTTCATAATTCAGATTTCAGATTTATTTTATGAAACTTAGACTATTACTAAAAGATCTTCCCGTAGAACGAGTGGTCGGATCCAAAGATATTGAGGTCACTGGCCTTTCTGCTGATTCGCGGACGGTTGCGCCGGGGAATTTGTTTGTGGCGAAAAGGGGCGCGAATTTTGATGGGACACAATTTGTTGGCCAGGCGGTGGAAAATGGGGCGGTGGCGGTTGTCACCGATATCTATGATCCGTTTTTGGAAGTGACGCAGGTCATTTGTAAGGGGGAGGTGGAGGCGGGCTTGGCGGCGAGATATTATGGCGAGCCGTCGAAAGAGCTGTTTGTCGTGGGAGTGACGGGGACGAAGGGGAAGACGACGACGAGCTATTTGGTGAAACATTTGCTGGATGGACTGGGGTGGAAATGTGGATTGGTGGGTACGGTGGAGACAGTGGTGGGAGAGAGCCGCTTTCGATCGAGTTTGACGACGCACGATGCAATCGCCAATCAGAAATTGCTCAGAGAAATGGTGAAGAAGGGATGTAGAGCGGCTGTGTTGGAAGTGTCGTCGCATGGATTGGAGCAGGGGAGAGTGGATGAGATCGATTTCCAGGTGGCGATTTTTACGAATTTGTATCCCGATCATTTGGATTATCATGAGACGATGGAAGCGTACGCGGCGGCGAAAAAGAAGCTTTTTGACCGAGTGAAGCAACGGGCGATTGTGAATGGAGAATGGGGTCCTTACATGGTTGGGAATTGTGGGGCGCCTGTGTGGGTTGTGGGAAAGGATTTGCGGGATGAGGTGAAAACGGGGTTGATTGGACGGTTTAATGTGGCCAATGCAATGTGTGCTGTTGGCGTGGGATTGCATTTGGGAGCGCCGATTGAAAAGATTCGGGAGATTTTGGGGACATTTGAGAATGTGCCGGGTAGGTTGGAAAGGGTGGAGAGTGAAAGGGGGCCGAGGGTTTTTGTCGATTTTGCCCATACGGGAGAAGCATTGGAGAATGTGCTAAAGGCGTTGAAAGAAATTGCGGTGGGGAAGGTGGTGGTTGTATTTGGCTGTGGTGGGAATCGCGATCCGGGGCGAAGAGCGGGGATGGGTCGAGCGGCGGAGGCGCTGGCTGATCGGGTGATTGTCACGTCGGATAATCCCAGGAAAGAGGACCCGGAAGAAATTTGCCGCCAGATTTTAGTAGAGGCAAAAAGAGCAGTGGTGGAATTGGATCGGAAGAAGGCGATTTATAGAGCCATTGCGGAAGCAGATGAAAGCGACATTGTATTGATTGCCGGAAAAGGGCATGAGAAAATCCAGATCTTTGCCCACCAGACAATTCCCTTTGACGATGTGGAAATTGCGAAAGAAGCGTTGCAAAATCTAAGGAATTCTGCGATCCTACCCAATTCTTAAGGGTTAAAACATGCGTTTCCTATTTTTGTTTCTCCCTTTTTTTCTAATGGCCGCAGCTGGGCCCACCATTGTGATTGATGCGGGTCATGGCGGAACGGATCGAGGGGCGAAGGGAAAGAATCCCTATTGCGAGGAGAAGAAACTCTCTTTGCAAACGGCCCGTCTTGTGAAGCAGTATCTCGATCAGCTCGGCTACCATGTGGTGATGACGCGCTCGACCGATGCATTTGTCCCACTGCCGCGCCGTGTTGAGATTGCCAATCAAGCCGATTGCAATATCTTTGTGAGCATCCATTTCAATTCCTCGCAGAGTCCCGAGGTGGATGGAGTCGAAATCTTTTTCCACGACTCAAAAACAGAAAAATCCCGCGCCACTTCTTCGAAAAAACTTGCCGATTCCATCCTAAGCCGAGTCATTCGGCGCACCTCAGCGCACTCAAGAGGAGTGAAAAAAGGAAATTTCTATGTCATTCGGGAAACGCAAATGCCCGCCGTCCTCGTGGAGGGGGGCTTTATCACCAACTCTGACGAGCGCCTCCTCCTGAAATCGAGAGAGTACCAAGAAAAAATCGCCCGCGGCATCGCCGACGGCATCGACACCTACTTCAAAGCCCGCTGGCACAACGCCAATTCATAATATTTCTCCCTTCAAATCGTCCTTGACGGGAATCGAACCCGTGACCTCTTCCCCAAATAACGAAGCGTTATTTGGGGGCCCCTAAACGTCCTTGACGGGAATCGAACCCGTGACCTGCTGCTTAGGAGGCGACCGCTCTATCCACTGAGCTACAAGGACCTAAATTAGTCTGGTTCATCCGCGTCATCTTGATTCGCACGATAGTGGTGCACTGCAGAAGCTACGAGTCGATCGGGAACCGGCATGGGGACCCCAGGAGCATTCATTCCAGGGGGATCGCTCCAACACCAAGAGCATATATTTTCGGCGGGATCGACCGGATAGCCTAGTCGAATGGTAAGTTCAGGATGATTGTCTTTTAGATTCCCGCAGTTATTGCATCCATAACAGCATGTCGCAGTATAAATTGCACAGTGAGCCAATTGGCAGACCCCTGCAATCGTTTTCGCCAAACCATAACCAGCATATTTTAGTAATTGGAGAGGGCCGCTCGGTAAAAATTCGGTTACACCGACATGGTCGATTTCCAAATGACGGTAACGCTGGACTCTATCTGATGATGGCTTTCCGAGACGATGGAGTGGGATCACTAGATTTTTTTCACGCAAGAGGGCTACTGTTTGTTGAGCCGCCGTCGCTTCTGGCGATCTCTGCCCTGCTGCTGGCACTGCCATAAAGATCTCCTATAAAGATGGGCGTCCTTTATAGACGATTCGGGGGATTGGGCTCAAGAGACTTCTTGCAATTCCAGCAGCCCCCGCTCAAAACAGAAGAATCTACCACAGAGAGCACAGAGCACACAGAGGCGCGATGCGCGCGAAAAGATTCCCATATTTTTTCTCTGTGTGCTCTGTGCTCTCTGTGGTTAAAATTTTTCATCAGGAATTACTGTTGCAATTCGGGGGAAAGGGGGATAAAGTAGTGGTTTTTGGGAGAGGAAAATGGAAGCGGATATCGGCCTGATCGGCCTTGCAGTGATGGGGCAAAATCTTGTTTTAAATATGGCCGATCATGGATATACGGTTGCTGTCTTTAACCGAACGGTGTCGAAGGTAGATGAGTTTATGAAGGGGCCGGCAAAGGGGAAAAAAGTGGCTGGGGCCCACGATTTAAAAGAATTTGTAGCTAAATTGAAGCGGCCGCGGCGAGTGATGCTGATGGTGAAGGCGGGCGATCCTGTCGATGAGTTCATCGAGCATCTGATCCCTTTGTTGGAGAAGGGAGATATTGTGATCGATGGGGGGAATAGCCACTTTCCCGACAGTCAGAGGCGCTATGAGGAGTTGAAGGCGAAAGGGATCTTGTTTATCGGCGCTGGCATTTCGGGTGGGGAAGAGGGGGCGAGACATGGCCCATCTATTATGCCGGGGGGCAATCCTGCAGCTTGGCCCCATGTGAAGGGGATTTTTCAAGCTATTGCCGCAAAATCGGAAGATGGAACTCCTTGCTGCGATTGGGTGGGAGAGGGAGGCGCCGGCCATTATGTGAAGATGGTCCACAATGGGATTGAATATGGAGATATGCAACTGATTTGCGAGGCCTTCGATCTTTTGAAAAAAGGGATCCATGCCACGTATCCGGAATTGGCTAAAACATTCAATGCTTGGAATCAGGGAGCGCTCAATAGCTACCTCATCGAAATCACGGCCCAAATTTTTACGAAAATGGATAGCGATGGAAAGCCCCTGCTTGAGAAGATTTTAGATGTGGCGGGACAAAAGGGGACGGGGAAATGGACTGGCATCGACGCGCTCGATCGGGGCATGCCTTTGACGCTCATTGGGGAGGCAGTGTTTGCCCGCTGTCTTTCCGCATTGAAAGAAGAGAGGGTGGGGGCGAGCAACTATTACAAGGCTCCTAGTTATACTTTTCATGGAGATAAAGGGGAATTTTCCGATCAGATCTCGCAGGCGCTTTACGCTTCGAAGATCATTAGCTACGCGCAGGGCTTTATGCTCATGCGCTGCGCTTCGGAAGAGAATAAGTGGAAGTTAAATTTTGGCTCTATCGCCCTGATGTGGCGCGGCGGCTGCATCATCCGCAGCCGATTCCTCGGCAAGATCAAGCAGGCCTATGATAAGAATCCGAAACTCAACAATATTCTCGTCGATCCTTTCTTTATCGGCGAAATCACTCACAGTCTCGCAGCGTGGCGCAAAGTGGTCGCTGAAGGAGCCCTGATGGGCGTCCCACTTCCCTGTTTTTCCACAGCGCTCTCTTTCTTCGACGGCTACAGAAGCGCAAGCCTGCCAGCCAATCTCCTGCAAGCCCAGCGCGATTACTTTGGCGCCCACACCTACGAGCGAATCGACAAACCGCGCGGCCAATTCTTCCACACCAATTGGACCGGCACCGGCGGCAACGTGAGTTCTAGCAGTTACAACGCGTAATTATTCTGCTTTAAGGACTTCCATGAAGGCGCTTTGGGGGATGTTCACTTTGCCGATTTCTTTCATCTTTTTCTTCCCCTCTTTCTGCTTTTCCCAGAGCTTGCGCTTGCGGGTGATGTCGCCGCCGTAGCACTTGGCGGTGACGTTTTTGGTGATGGCGCTGATGGTTTCGCGGGCAATGATCTTGCCGCCAATGGCCGCTTGGATGGGGACTTTAAAGAGCTGCTGCGGAATCACTTCTTTGAGTTTAGCGCAGATGGCGCGCCCTTTGGCTTCCGCTTTGGAGCGGTGGACGAGGCAGGAAAAGGCATCGACAGGCTCTTCATTGACGCGGATTTCGAGCTTGACGATATCGCTTTTCGCATAGCCGTCTGGCTCATAGTCGAAAGAGGCATAGCCGCGGGTAACCGATTTGAGTTTGTCATTGAAGTCGGTGATGATCTCATTCATGGGGAGGCGATAGGTGAGGAGAAGGCGGGTGGCGCTCATGGTTTCCGTTTTGAGGAGCTCGCCCCGCTTATCCATGCAAAGGCTCATGATGCCGCCGAGATATTCAGAGGGGGCCATGACGTGGACTTTGACCCAAGGTTCTTCGACAAAATCGATGTAGGCTGGATCGGGAGTGCGAGCGGGATTGTCGATTTCTTGTGTTTCGCCGCTGTTGAGAGTGAAGCGATAGATGACGCTGGGCGCTGTGGTGATGATATCGAGATTGAATTCGCGGGTGAGGCGCTCAAAGACGATTTCAAGATGGAGGAGGCCGAGAAAGCCGCAGCGGAAGCCAAAGCCGAGGGCGAGGCTGCTCTCTTGTTCTACGTGGAGCGCTGAGTCATTGAGTTGCAGTTTGAGAAGACAGTCGCGCACCTGTTCAAAATCGGAAGAGTCGACAGGATAAATACCGGCAAAGACGACGGGGGCGATGAGTTTAAATCCAGGAAGGGGGTGGGGTGCAGGATTTTTGTGGAGAGTGACTGTATCGCCAATTTTCACATCGGCTGTGTTTTTAATGTTCGCCACAAAGAAACCCACTTCTCCGGGGCGGAGGATATCCGTTGGCTTTTCATTGGGGGTAAAAATGCCCACTTCATGGATTTCGAAAGTTTTATTGTTCGCCATCAAGCGAATGAGCGATTTTTTACTCATTTCGCCGCTCATGATGCGCACGTAGACAAGCACGCCTCGGTAGTTGTCGTAGTGGGAATCGAAGACAAGCGCCCTTAAATGGCTATCTTGCGGCTCTTTCGGGCAAGGAATGACGGCGAGGATGCTTTCGAGGACATCTTCCACGCCAAGGCCCGTTTTGGCAGAAATCATCAAAGCATGGGAGGCATCGATCCCGATGACATCTTCGATTTGCTTTTTCACCGCTTCGGGATCGGCTGCGGGGAGATCGATTTTGTTAATGACGGGGAGGATTTCTAGATTGCGGTCGATGGCGAGGTGAACGTTGGCGAGAGTTTGCGCCTGCACGCCCTGCACGGCGTCGACGACGAGGAGCGCTCCTTCGCAGGCAGAGAGGGAACGGGAAACTTCATAGGCAAAGTCGACGTGGCCAGGCGTATCGATCAAATTGATTTGATAGATATGGCCATCTTTTGCGTCGTAGAGCATCGTCACAGGGCGCGCCTTAATCGTAATGCCCCGCTCTCTTTCCAGCTCCATATTGTCGAGATATTGCTCCTGCATCTCCCGCGCTTCGACAGTGTGGGTCAATTCG
Organism: Chlamydiales bacterium; assembly: GCA_035480535.1. Taxonomy (GTDB): domain Bacteria; phylum Chlamydiota; class Chlamydiia; order Chlamydiales; family SM23-39; genus DATIHQ01. Next base: position 15,766 of record DATIHQ010000096.1, on the reverse strand, counting down.
AGGAGGCGGTCGGCAAGGGTGGATTTTCCGTGATCGATATGGGCAATGATGGAGAAGTTTCGAATGAATTTTCGGTCATATTTAAACATATCCTTCTAGTGTAAGAAAACATGTAGATGTTTGCAAGTTAAGGATGTGAGAAAAAACATATAATAATTATTGTGAAATATCTCTCAATCTTTTACCATTTCTTAACTTAATCTTTTTCAGATGTTTTATGAGCCCCGTGCGCACCCAACCGATTCAGACCATTGGAGATCCTTATAGGGAAAACAATCCTGCTATCCCTGAAAGAATTTTTAAACCAACCGATTCCAAAGTAATGGGGCTTGTATTGCCGCGGATTAGCCATCCGGCCAATCGGAGCGCGCTTCTTCCCACAGCTCCCCAAATGGTGATGAATCTCCTTTCGGCTGCTCTTGCCGTTCCCACATTAGAAGAGGCGCAGCAACAGCAAAACCCGGAACTATTGCGCGATGAAAGAGGCCCAAGGCGAAATAAATTACGGCGGAAAGTGAGTCAATTAAAACCCGTTGGATTGAGAAGGTATGATACGCAAGGTTGGATGAATCCAATGAATGCATTGATGCAATTTCTTCTTTTCCTCCCTGGATTTGTCGATCTTTTCAATTATGCGCCGAGGAGTTTTCATTACTTTCTCGATTTCATTGAACAATATTTAATGGATCAGCAGCAAGAAAACCTCTCGGTTTCTTCAGCTAATACGGCTACTTTAATTCGGTGTTTAACCAAGAAACTTCCCTCTCATTTATTTCGAACGGCGAGCAAGGCTAATTTTTATGAAATTCTCCACGCGCTGATGAAAGCGCTTCTTCATCCATTCCCAGCCTCGCCTAGCCATTGCGATTGCGTTTTAGCGCATTTTGAACGGCAAATTCTATGGGATCTAAAAACGGAACAAACTCTTGAAGGGGCGATGAAAAAGAAGATGGAGGGGCGTCCCTCAGAGCTACTCATTGCAGTGAAGGGAATGGAGGATATCTCATGCCGGGTAGTGAAGAAGCAGTTTTGTACGCAGACTGACTGGCTCTGTTACGATCTTCATTCCTTCATTGAGCTTCGCCCTGATGGAGCAGATGCGACCTTTGTGACCTATTTAAAAACGGAGGAGGGGTGGTATCAATGCGATGACGATCGGATCACGCCGCTTCTCTCCAATTCGCTCACCATCCCGCTTCACCGCAGCGTTCTCCTCTACTACCGCCGCCTCGAATTCCGGTAACAAGCTTCTTACCTGTAATTTGGCTATAGCAAGAAGCTTGAGTGGAATGTCTCAGGTCATAAGCACGGCGGTGTTCCCCGTAAATGAAAAGGCCCGGGGAAACCCGGGCCTTTTGCGCGAAGAGCTGTCTAACTGTGTTGTGTTAGACGGAGGCTTGCTGCATTGCAGAGGCTTTTGCTGGGGCTGCGCTAGCAGGAACGGCGGCAGCTTCTGCAGCTCGTTCAGCTTCTTTTTGAGCTGAGAGAGCTGTAAAGCGCCGATTCAAGTTGCGTGCGGCAAAGATCCAGGCAAAAATAATCCCGAAGAGGATCACTGCGATGTAGGGAGTGGTTGCAGCGAGCGAGCCAAGTCCTACGATGAGAACCTGCTGGATCACTGAACCGCCAGCTTTTCCAAGGCGAGCGCCCACGACGTCAATAGCTGCCTTTCCTTTGACCTTTGATTCTTGGTCAAGCGGAATATAGGCCATCTCTTTCGTTGGGTCGAAAAGAGAGTATTTTGCCGATTTGCTGATGAAGTTTTGCGCTGTACCGAAGACGACCGCAAGCATCAGCGGCGTTGTTCCCATCATGGCGATGAATCCAGCGAGAGAATCGCGGAACATCACCGAGGAGAAGAAGCCGACGCCTGTGATCAAGAGAACAACAGGTGTGATCAGCGCTCCCACGCCCCAGCCGAATCTGCGGATGACGTTGCCGCCGACAAAGAGCATCATGAAGATGGTTGCCGTCGCGGTCATCATGGAGAATCCGCCCATAAAGTTTTGGTAGTCGATCGGGTTTGGATACTGGAGTTTGAGCTGACCTTTCCAGGTGACTTCCACGAGGTTGATCGCAATGCCGTAGCCGATGACGAGGATCGCCAAGCAGCCGATGTAAGGAGATCTCGCCAAGAAAAGGAAGCTATCTTTCAAAGACATTTTTGGTTTTTCTTTCTTCGCCTTTTTCACTTCATTTGGATCGAAGAACCGTGCATCTGTCAAAACTTCTTTATTGATCCACCAGTAGACTCCGATCACGCAAAACGCAGCGACCACAACAGCGGCCAAGGTGTAGTTCAAGGTGACGCCCCAGGCATCTACGCCAGCTGGGAGGGTGTCGCGAAGCCCTGCGAATTTCTTGATCAGGATTCCAGAAGGATACATGGCTAGGTTTGCGCCCAAGCCGAATAAGGCATAGAATCTTTTTGATTCGCCCACTTTCGTGATGTCATTTGCAAATCCCCAGAAAAGGAGGGATATGGCCACGCTGCCCCACAACTCCGACATAATATAGAAGAGCGAGTAGGTCCAGTTTCTAAAGATGGCGACCAGGCCGGCAAAACCTTGCGGGAGCCAAGCTTGGAGTTGATCTGCAATTCCTGTTGGGTGCAGAGTCTCGCGGAATGGATAGAGGACTAGCGGGAATAGCGCAAAAAACAGGGCAAAGAATGCGATGGTATACATGAAGAGTTTTTGCTTGCTCATGATGTTGCTCAATTTTGAGTAAACGACCATGAAGATAATAGCAAAGGGAAGAACGCCCCATACTTTCAAAAAGGGAATTGCCTCAGCGCCCGAACTGGTCACGATGAGGGAATCTTTCGTATCTCTTAAAATTGTGTAGTTGAAGTTAATAAAGAAGAACAAGAAGAACATGGGAAGGAGTTTTTTCAACTCGAATTTATGGACGGGCCAGAAAAAGGAGCGCCATTTCCCAAATTCTTTCACTGCGGGTTGCGACATCGATGTACCTCAGAAATAGTTTCTAATGTTATCCAAGCTAGTATGATAAGCCATTTAGCTTAAAATGCAAGGTAAAAGAAAGCCCTCAAGATTATAGAGACCTTGAGGGCTACAAAAGGAGGAAACTAAAATTTATTGTTGCGCGAGGGCAGGATCCGATTGGAGCATTTGCTGGGCCTGAACAGCTTCTACGTAAGCGTTCCAAAGCTCTTGCTCTACCTTGTTATGGCGGATCGACTGGATGAGCTCTCTTTTGCAGGTAGCCAAAGATTTTTTTGGCATCAATATAGTAATAATTTCTTTATCGCCTGCGAGGCGGGCAATGTTGAGCATGCGCTCTAACTGATTGCGGGTGAAGTTCATATGATCGCGGCGCTTGCGAGATCCCCGAGCTGCGCGTTGTTTTGGAGCGATGATCGTCGGTTTATCTGAATTGATCACAAACCGCTCAATAATGGTCGATAGCTCTTGGGGTTGTTTGTACTTCATTTTTCTCAAAGTAAAATGATGCATATAGCCCCCAGTTTTCATGGGAAGATACTTGCAAAGTTCATTTTCCTTACGACCACCAATTTTTTTAATCGCCTTGGAAATCACGTCTTCGATATCTTTCAGCCCTTTTTTTACATCCATTCGCTGTTCCTTATCTTAAAAATTTTATTCCTTCGAAGCAGAACAATTGATTTATCCGATTTGGGATTTTATTTGCAATCTGCTTTTTTAGCTTTGGTTCCTATTTTCTAAATTAATTGGGGATTATATAACCTGTCTTCATTTCTTGCAAGAAAGTCGATTTTTCTTTGTTTCTTTTTTGCAACATTCTAATGTATGATTCTTCTGTATGAAAGCATTCAAAATTATTGGATTTTTTCTTTTTTTCATCCTTGCGGCCTGCAATTTTAAAAAACCAGTTATTAACCATTGGATGGAAGAAAATGGTAAAATTAAAATTCTTTCTACGACGGCTCAAATTGGGGATTTAGTTTTTGAAATTGGGGGCGATCGGATCGATGGGGCGGTTTTGATTCAAGGGGAACTCGACCCCCATAGTTATGAGCTTGTGAAAGGGGATGGGGAGAAATTGGACCGGGCCGACGCGATCTTTTATAATGGCCTCGGGCTTGAGCATGGGGCCAGTCTTTCCACCCGTCTTCGTACGATTCCTAAAGCCACGGCCATCGGCGAAGAGATTCAGAAAAGATCTCCAGACCGAATATTAAAAAAGGGGGGAGCGATCGATCCCCATATTTGGATGGACATTTCTCTTTGGATGGAGGGGATTGATCCAGTTGTAGAGAGGTTAAGCCAGGTGGATCCGGAAGGCGCAGCCTTCTATCAAGAGAAGGGGAATGCCCTTGCCTTGAAAATGGAAGCCGCCCACTCGCAGATTTTCGACCGTCTTCAATCAGTCCCTTCCGAAAAGCGATATTTAGTGACTAGCCATGATGCCTTTCACTACTTTACGAGAAGCTATTTAGCCAATCCAGGCGAGCTCAATTGGGCGGACCGTTTTGCCGCTCCTGAAGGCTTAGCCCCTGATGGGCAATTAAATCCCAACGACATTCAAAAAATCATCGATTTTATCCATCGAAATGCAATCTCCGTTTTATTCCCCGAATCCAATGTAAGCCGCGATTCGATCAAAAAAATTGCGACGGCGGGCCGGGAAATGGGATTAGAAATCCGCATTTGCTCAGAGACGCTTTATGGCGATTCGATGAGTGGGTTGACCTATTTAGAAATGATGAAGCGCAATGCAGATACAATTGCGAGGTATTTAGAATGACAATAGCAATTGAAGTCGATGCGCTCAATATCAATTACGGCAAGACAACTGTCCTTTGGGATGTCACCTTTCAAATTCCAAAGGGGCTTCTCGTGGGGATTGTCGGCCCCAATGGAGCTGGAAAAAGCACTCTGTTGAAGGCACTATTAGGCCTCATTAAGCCCCTTTCGGGGAAAATCAGTTTATTCGGGCAATCTCTTTCCCAAATTCGCCAACGCATCGCCTATGTTCCGCAGCGAGAGTCGATCGATTGGGATTTTCCCATCACGGCCATTGAAGTGGTGTTGATGGGCCGCTATGGGCGTCTCGGCCTTTTTAGACGACTCAGGCGCGCGGATCGCGAGGCGGCCAAAGCGGCTCTTGAAATGGTGGGAATGAGCGAATTTGCCGATCGGCAGATCAGCCAGCTTTCGGGAGGCCAGCAGCAGCGCCTTTTCATCGCGCGGGCGCTCGTTCAAAATGCCGATCTCTTGGTGCTCGATGAACCCTTTGTCGGGGTTGATCTGGCCACCGAAAAAATGATCATGGGACTTCTCCGCAGGCTCAAAGAAGAGGGGAAAACAATCCTTGTGGTTCATCACGATCTACCTACCGTGGAAGAATATTTCGATTGGGTTCTCTTATTGAATACGCAGCTCTTGGCCTGCGGCCCCACGAAAGAAGTATTCAACCGGGAAAATCTATCCAGAGCGTTTGGGCAAAGCCAATGGCTCTTTCAAGAGGCGGCCGCTCTTTCAGCGAAAAGCCTCAGTGGGATTTTATGAACCTCTGGGACTTCTTCACCGACCCCGTTCTTCGTGCGCCTGCTTGGGGGTGCATTCTCATGTGTATCGCCTCCTCGCTCATGGGCGTGCTGATTTTTCTTCGCAAACGCTCCCTTTTAAGTGAATCGCTCTCCCACGCCACCTATCCGGGAGTGGTTCTCGGCGTTTCGCTCTTCGCTTTTCTTTTTCCCAAACAAGAGGAATGGGTATTCGTTGCAGGACTTGCCGGGGCCTTTTTTTCCTCGCTCCTCGGCTTAAAAGCGATCGAATGGCTTGAAAAAAAGGGGAAGGTGCGCCCCGATGCCGCGCTTTGTTTTGTTTTAGCTGTATTTTTCGGCTTTGGAATTGTCGGTGTGAGCGCGATGCAATCAACTCTTCCCGTTTGGCAGGGGCAAGTGCAAATGCTTCTTTTTGGCCAAGCGGCCACGATGTCTGATATCCATATAGTGATTTATGCCACCTTGGCTTTGGCCGTTTCCCTCTTCCTCTGCCTCACTTTCCGCCCGCTTCAGGCATTTCTTTTCGATCGGGACTTCGCCAGCAGCACGGGAATCAAAGTCCCTGCTTTAGAGCGGATTTTCTTTTGGCTTTTGCTCCTCTCACTCATTGTGGGGATTCGAAGTGTCGGCGTTGTCTTGATGTCGGGCATGGTCATTGCTCCAGCCGTCGCCGCGCGCCAATTTAGCGATCGATTGCAGACGATGTTCTGTTTGGCCGCTCTCTTCGGGGCATTGAGCGGCTTCCTCGGAAATTATTTTTCCGTCCTGACTTCTCTTCCCACAGGCCCCATGATTGTATTAGTGGGGACAGCCTTTGCTCTCCTCTCGCTGATGTTTGCTCCCAAAAGGGGACTTCTCTTCCGCATCGCGCGCGTGTTTGCCTTCCGCTTCCGCTGTTTGCAGGAGAATATTTTAAAGGGAATCTGGAAGAAAGGAACTCTTTGGAACGAACCTTCTTGTTTCTCCATGCGGTGCGCTCTTTGGCGCCTGAAAAAAGAGGGATGGATTGCGCAGCAAGGGACGCAGTTTCAGCTTACAGAGGATGGAAAAAAGAAAGCTGCCTTTGTTGTGCGGCTTCACCGCCTTTGGGAACTCTACCTCACTGAATCACTCGGTTTCAAAGCGGAAAAAGTACACCGAACCGCTGAAGAAATGGAGCATATTCTCACGCCTGAAATTGAAGAAAAGCTAACTCGACTCCTCTCCAATCCAAAACAAGATCCCCACCAGCAGCCCATTCCAGAGAGGCAGATATGAACCCATACTGGGGGAAAAACTTCTTCGAATTCTTCGCCACCCTCTTCTCCCGCATTGCGCATGGAGAATTCTTTTCCTTAGCTGCCGACGAAGTGCAGATGGCCGTCCTGTCTATTGTGGCCATTTCCTGCGGCCTGATCGGCCCCTTCCTCGTCTTAAAGCGGATGACGCTCTTTGCCAATTCCCTCTCCCACACCATTCTCCTCGGCATTGCGCTTGCCTATATCCTCGCCTCCACTCTTTGGGGGGGCACTCTTTTTGCACTTTCCACGCTTCTCATTGGCGCCTTCATCGCAGCCCTTCTCACCGCGCTCCTCACGGAAGGATTAGTGCGCCTCTTTCGCCTCCAAGAAGATGCCAGCATAGGCCTAGTGTTTACCGCTCTTTTTGCCCTTGGCATTACCGTCGTCACTCTCTTTACGCGCGACGTCCATCTCGGCACAGAGGCGGTCATGGGCAATGTGGACGCGCTCCAAGCCAGCGATCTTAAAATCGCCTCCTTTTTCACTGCCCTCAACCTCATCGTCGTTTGGCTCTGTTATCGCCCCTTTCAGCTCGCCAGTTTTGACCGCGGCCTTGCCCAAACTCTCGGCATCAAATGTTCACTTTACCATTTTCTCCTTCTTTTTCTCGCTGCGGCCACCTGTATTGGCGCCTTCCGCGCCATTGGCGTCCTCCTCGTCCTCGCCTTCCTTGTCGGCCCCTATCTCATCGCCCGCCTCTTTTGCCATCGCCTCCCCTTTCTTCTCCTCTGGAGCTCCCTCATTGGCATTCTAGCCTCCTGCACAGGAGTTGCATTGGCCCGCCACATACTCACCGTTTACGGCCTTCCCCTTTCAACGGGGGGGATAGTGGCCAGTTTGATAGGGGTTTTTTATATAGTCGCTGTAATCGTGAAAAATATGATGAGCAGACTTATCATGAACCAGTCGGGCGGCTCCGCCCCCCGCTGCCCCGAATCGGGCTCGGGCTCGTAGATCGGGACTTTGCCCCCGCTGTCCCAGATTGGATTCAGGTTGTTGGATTCACAAGCTTTCTCTAGTCTTTCGAGCCCGAGCCTGCGTGCGAGCCCGAGCCCGACTGGGGCGCGGGGGGTATCCCCCGACACGGGGCAGCGGGGGTTTCACCCGACTGGTTCAATAATAATTAGATTTCGGATTTTCTTTCATTGCGGTAAGCTTTTTTGTTTTACGAGAGTATTGATGCGGAAACGAATCGCCGTCTTGGGAAGTACCGGCTCGGTGGGGACTAGCACTTTGCGGGTGGCAAGACATCTGAAAGACGATCTGGAAATTGTCGCTCTGGCCGCTAAATCCAATATCGATGAGTTGGAAAAACAGGCGCGGGAGTTTTCTCCGAAGCTGGTGGCGGTTTTTGAGGTGGAAGCTGCGCGGGAATTGCAAAGGCGAATTCCTGGGATTCCCGTTGTGGCGGGAATGGAGGGATTGAAAGCGGTGGCTTCTTTTGGGGAGGCCGATTTCGCTATGTTGGCGATGACGGGGAGCGTGGGGTTGTTGCCTGCGATTGCGGCGATTGAATCGGGAAAGGAAATTGGTCTGGCGAATAAAGAAGTGTTGATCTGCGCTGGAGAATTGATCAATGGGTTGGTTAAGAAGTGTGGGACGCGGATGTTGCCTGTCGATAGCGAACATTCGGCTTTGTTTCAGTGTTTGAAGGGAGAAGATCGGGGCGCTGTGCGGAGATTGATTCTGACGGCATCGGGCGGGTCGCTGAGAAATAAAAGTATGGAAGAGTTGGAGTGTGTGACGGTGGAAGAGGCGCTGGCTCGTCCCAATTGGAAAATGGGGGCTAAAGTCGCCATCGATACGACCACTTTGATCAATAAAGGCTTTGAAATGATCGAGGCGCGCTGGCTGTTCGACATCGAGCCGGAGAGGATTGAAGCAGTGGTGCACCCGCAGAGCCGGATCCATAGCTTTGTTGAGTTTATCGATGGCTCCATGATCGCTCAGATGGCCGAGGCAGATATGGTGCTGCCGATTCAATATGCATTGACCTATCCAGAGCGGAAGAGGGGATTATTGCCGCCCTATGATTTTGTAAAGAATGGGACGCTCAATTTTTATCCCCCCGACAAAGAAAAATTTCGCTGTCTGCAGCTGGCTGTCGATGTGATGAAGGCGGGGAAAAGCTACCCTTGCTATCTCAATGCGGCGAATGAAATCTTGGTAGATCGATTTTTAAAACGGGAAATCCCTTGGACTGCGATCGGAACCAAGCTGGAAAAATTAATCTCTTCACACCAGGTGGCAAATGTGCTAACCTTGGAGGCAATTCTTTCTGTAGACCAGCGCGCGCGCGAAGAAGCGCAATGCGCTTAACATAAAGTGTTGTATGGCCGTCAGCTTGATCTACGCCCTCTTTGCGATCCTCGGACTTGGGTTTCTCGTCTTCATTCATGAACTAGGCCACTATTGGATTGCTAGGCGCCAAGGAATGCGCGTGGAAGTCTTTGCCATTGGATTTGGCAAGGCGATCTATAGCTGGGAATGGGATGGGGTGAAATGGCAGATTTGCGCCCTTCCGTTTGGCGGATACGTCAAGATCGCGGGGATGCAAAAGGAAGGGGGGCGCGAACCTTCTGAAATTCCCGATGGATTTTATGGAAAGAGGCCTTGGCAGCGCATTCAAGTCGCTTTAGCAGGCCCTGTTGTCAATATTGCCTTTGCTTTAGTTGCTTTCGCTATTCTCTGGACCTCGGGCGGCCGCAATAAGCAATTCTCTGAGTTCACCCATCGCATCGGTTGGGTCGATCCAAAATCGGCCTTGTATGAACGGGGCGTTCGGCCAGGCGATGTAATCGAAAAATATGATGGCCACACGTTCAATGGGTTCAAAGATCTCCTCATGGCCGGAGTGATGAGCGATAAGACAACGGAAATCCAGGGATATACAGTAGACTATCTCACAGGGCAGCGGAACGATTTTCACTATACTTTGCCCACCTACGATGATCCCCGAATGGTCCGAGATAAGATCGGAACAATTGGGATTGTTTCTCCAGCGAGCTATTTGATTTATACGGAAGGACTTCCCACGGGCTCGCCCATGATGGGGAGCGGCATTCAACCCAATGACCGTATTCTTTGGGCAGATGGAGAAGTTGTCTTTTCGGCGCCTCAGTTGAGCGCTCTCATCAATGAATCGACTGCGATTCTGACTGTGCAAAGAGGCAATGAAACCTTCCAAACCAAAGTGCCCCGCATTCAGATCGATGATCTGAAAATGAGCGCCTATGAAAAGGGAGAAATCGACGACTGGCAACATGAAGCGGGCATTCGAGGGCGCATTCAAGATCTCTATTTCATCCCCTATAATTTATCTCCCAATGCAAGTGTGGAAAGCCGCCTCGAATTCATCGATGAGGAAGATCAGACTAAAGCCTTTAAGCGATGTGAGCGGTGCGCCTATTTCAATCCATTGCAGGAAGGGGACCAAATTCTCGCCGTTGATGGGCAAACCATTCGATCCTCTTATGAATTTCTCGAACGGCTCCAATCGCGCCATGCTCTTGTGATCGTCGAGCGCAATCCCGAAGCCATCCAGAAAGTCCTTTGGACGCAGGCCGATCCTCAGTTCGATCAGTTTAATATCTCCAATTTAGAAGCGATCGTCTCCTCCATTGGCACCGATGAACCGGTGACCTCTTCTGGATCGCTCCATTTGTTGAGTCCGGTTGTTCCAAAACCATTCAATGATCTTTCTCTTTCCTCTGAGCAGAAAGCCCAATTCGTTCAGGAAATAGCCCAGAATAAAAAGGAAATTGAAGCGATCCAAGATCCGCAAAAACGGATTGAGGCTCTCGATGCGCTAGAGAAGAATCAACGGCGCGTCATCCTAGGCATTCCGCTAAAAGATCGGGACGTTTTCTACAATCCGACACCGGCGCAGCAATTCGTCGATGTATTCAAAGATACCTATCGCACCCTTTTCGGCCTTGTCTCGGGCTATTTAAATCCCAAGTATGTGAGCGGTCCTGTGGGAATCGTTCAAGTGGTTCATCACAGCTGGATGGTGGGGGGCAAGGAAGCGCTCTACTGGATGGCGGTGATCAGCTTGAATTTGGGATTGATCAATCTATTGCCTATTCCCGTTCTCGATGGGGGGCACATCGTCTTTTCTCTCATTGAGATGATCACCAAGCGCCCCATCCGGGCAAAAACCATGGAGCGGCTCATCATCCCCTTTGTCGGGTTATTGATCGCTCTTTTCATCTACATCACCTACCAAGACATTAGCCGCCTCTTCGGCAAATTCTTTTAATAACAGGATCATGGCCGGAGACGTAATGCGAATATCAGCGCGGAGGCGCGAGGCGCGCAAAGAGAGTTAGCCGCAGAGGACGAGAGGTGAGGGAAGCCCTCACACACCCAGAAAAGATATAGAAATTAGAATCTGAAATTTTTTTGGGAGCGTGAGGGCTTCCCTCACCTCTGCGTTCTCCGCGCTTAACTCAGTTCTTATCTCCGCGCTGATATTCGTGTTACGGTTCCGATCCTGAGACTGAGTTGATAATCCTTAACCAGTGAAGAATTATGCGAAAATTTTTGCCTTTTTTTCTCCTCCCCACCCTCCTTTTCGCGGGATGGGCTGAGGACACTCTCCACTCAATGACCTTTGAGGAGAAAGTGGGTCAGCTCTTCGTCGCTCCAGCGTGCCCCAAAAGGGGAGAGGACCATTGGGCCGATTGGCTGAAGCTGATGAAAGATTGCCACGTAGGCAATGCACTCGTGAAGCATGCCGATCCAGTGACTCAGGTGCAATTCCTCAATCGCTTGCAAGATGAAGCAAAAATCCCTCTCCTGATCACCTCCGATATGGAATGGGGCCTCGCCATGCGCATGGCCAATACAATGGCCTTTCCTAAGAACATGACGCTGGGTGCTGTGAGAGATGTGGAAAAGATCCGGGCCTTGGGACGCGAAATGGGCCGCCAAGCAAAACGGGTGGGGGTTCACTTGAATTTGGCGCCGGTGGCCGATGTAAATTGCAACCCGGAAAATCCCGTCATCCACATGCGCTCGTTTGGAGATGATCCGGAGGAAGTGGGAAGGCGTGTCTCTGCTTTCTTGCAGGGCGTTCAGGAAAGCGGCGTATTGGCCTGCGCTAAACATTTTCCGGGGCATGGCGATACAAATGTCGACTCCCACCATGATTTGCCTTGGATCCCCTTTTCGATGCAGAGATTGGAGCAGATAGAGTTGCTCCCTTTTCAAAAGGCGATTGAAGCAGGCGTCGCTGGCTTAATGATCGCCCATTTACAGGTGAGCTGCATCGATCCGGTTTATCCTAGTTCGTTATCTGTCAATTGCATTGAGTTAGCGCGTGAAAAACTCCATTTTGAGGGGTTGATCATCAGCGATGCATTGAATATGAAAGCTGTCGCCGAGCGATATAGTCCTGAGGAGGTCGCTTGTTTGGCCAGGGGCGCGGGCTGCGATCTTCTGCTCTATGGAGCTGATAAAGATGACAAGGTTGACCAGCTGATGCGGGAACAAATTCCCCGCGCCTATCGGGCGCTGGTGGAAAAGTATCGTTTTGGGGATGTGGAAGAGTTGGATGCGGCTGTTTTGCGGATCTTGCAGGCGAAAGAAAGTCTGGGACTGCATTTGGAGCGAAAAGTGGCCCTTGGCAACTTGTTGCAGGCATTGCATACGCGGGAAGGGGCTGCGTTGAAAAAAGAATTGTTTCGGGAGGCTGTGACGTGGGTAGGGGAGCCTGTTTTGTTGGAGAAGAATGTCGCCTACGTAAGCATTGGGGGAGGGGATGTTTTGGCCCAAGAATTTGCCCATTCTTTTACGGCTCCCTTTGATCATTCGAAATTTGATCAGGTGGTAGTCGCTATTCATCAAGCCAATGGGTTGGAAGAATGGGCCCCTTTCTTGAATGAAATCGCTGGGAAATCAATCGTTTGCCTCTTCGCAACACCTTATGTTTTGCCCAAGTTGCAGTTGCATCGATCCATTCTCGTCGGATATGAGAATGACCCTGACGCCCAGTGGGCTGTCTATCATGCAATGGAGGGAAAAGAAGAGGCCATAGGCAAGCTTCCTGTCGACTTGAGGAGCTTAAGTAAATTGAGATGAGAGATTTTTTCCATCTGCGGATGGGTGAGCTTTGTTCGCAACAGTTCGATGAGGCGGGGATAGCAGCTCGCATCGTCAAAGCGCTCGAGGAAAAATGGTTTTAAATAGTCGAGCTCAGGAGGGGAGTCCCCATCGTAGAAGAAATCAGCCCCAAAACAAAGGTGATTGAGGCCGCCGAGCTTTTCTGCATGCTCAATTTGGCGCAGAAAGTCTTCCGGCTCCGTTCCCAAAAAGGGTCGAACAAAATTCAGTCCCACAACGCCCTTTCGCTTAAAGATTTCTTGGGCGATCTCATCGGGTAAGTTTCGGGGATGATCTACAATCGATCGAAAATTCGAGTGACTGGCCACCGGAATAATGGTCAGTCCCTTTTCATCGATTGTATTCAGGATATCATGAGCCAGGGCATCGGAGGTGTGGCTTAAATCAATCGCGATTTTCTTCCCCTCCATCCATTCAAGCAACCTTTCCCCATCCGCTTTAATTCCCGTATCGGAAGCGTTGCCCCCTCCAAATCGATTCTCTTGATTCCAAGTAAAGCTGATATAGCCAATCGAGCCGGCCGCATCGAGCCACCGCTCCAATCGCTTCAATCCCTTTTCCAACGGCTCAAATTCCTCGCAAAACCCCGAGGCATTCTCCACCGCCAGCAGCGGATAAATTTCCTTTTGAAAAACAGCCCGTTTTTTTAGCGATTCGAAAGCTTTTAGCTGCGCTTCTCCCAACTTTGTGCTTTCCGCTTTCGTCTCTGTAAAAACGGCTAGCGTTTGCAGAACAATGCCCCCCTTTCTCATTTGCCCAACAGACGCTCGCGATTCAGGATTTTCAACCGTGCGCGTTGGATCGCCTGCTAAATAACTCAAAAGGTCGCAGTGGAAGTCGGCTATCTTCATTCTCCGCACCATACCAACCCCCACAAAAAAACAAAAGGCCGCTTTATGGGCGGCCTTTCATGGTATTAGTAAATAAAATTACGCGGCGTTGGACTTTTTTCCGTCACCTCTAGGAAGAGGAGGTTTTGTTGGTTTTGCCCCTGCAACAGTTGCCCAATTCTCAGTTAACTCACCCTTAGGCGTCTCTGCCGGTTTGTTAGCAGGGCCTTGGACGGGAATTTCAGCCACTGTCGAGCTGGGTTCATCAGAATCGCCACCCTGTTCTTCTGGCACAGCTTCCATGGGCGCTGGCTCACTTGCAGAAGCTGCAGGGACTGTACCTGTTTGAACTGCACCGCCTGAGCTAACTTCTGGCTGAGCAGCCGGAGTTGTTGAGCCAGGCGCAGCAGCTAGAGATTCTTTTTTAGCCGCAGAAACAGAACCATCCACAGGTGCAGCTGCAGGAGTTTCTGATTTATCTCCAACTTTTGCAGGACCTGCCTGATCTCTAACGACTTCAGGAATCTCCGGAGCAGCAGAAGATACTGGTAACGGAAGTGCAGAACCTGGTGGTTTTGCTGGAACAGATGGCTTAGGAGCTGTTTCATCAGCGATTTTTTCCAGTTCTCCTAAAATCAGTGCCAATTCTTTGGCTGCTTTCTTCGGTGTATATACAGTCTGTGCTTGTTCTGTGGCTGCTGGCACCTCTAGTTCCTTTGCAACCTTCGTTTTTGCGGCAAATTGAGCGCCTAGAGTGTCATAATCAACAACACTATTTGCTTCTCTTTTTGTGGGATCTGTAAGCTCAGTAATTGTATCGTCCAGCCCAGACTTGTTGAGAAGTCCTCTCCAAGGTGAATGAACTGGCAGTTTATAATGAGCTCGCGCGTTCTCAAGAGCTTTATTCAAATCCGTTGTGGCTGTACCAGTTGCGACTTCAAATCTTTTCAATTTGCTTTGAATTTCTGAGCTCATCACAATAAGGCAGCGCAACATTTTTCCACGAAGCTGTTGTCCTTTATCCCATGAGGATAAGCTATAGCAAGCTTCTTTGAATTTTGCTCGCCAGTCTTCAGGAAGCGAAACAGGATTGCTTCTTTTAGAGAGTGCACCTAAGAAATCAAGGGCAATTTTAACTGTTTCGTATTTGGTTCCTCGGTAGCCACGATAGTCATTTGCTGCCTCATACATGAGAGGTTTAATTGCTGTTTCGTTCATACTTGCGATATAAGCCGGGGTCCATTGAACACTCCACTCTCCCCATTTTTTGCTTGAAGTCTCAAGGGCTTTTTGCTCTTTCTCCAAGTGCTCTACAGTTTTTCTATATCTCTCGATGCCAGATCGAAGATCTTGAATTAGATTAGGGGCTTGAGTAGATCCGCCACTAGCTGCTGCCATAAACACCTCTTGGTTTTATCGTTAGAAACTTCCCACAATTATTTGTGAGAGGTATTGGTGTACCACAGGTGCCTATATTTCTTTAAAGGAAAATTTATCATGTCTTAAAAATTTTATTTTCTACCTATCACAATAAGCGTCAGTCATTAACGTTAATTATATTTAATAAAAATAATTATTATGATTATATATAGTTACTAGTTAGTTTTGATATAATTATGAAAATTACTGTCTTAATTGCAACTTTTGCCGCCATTTTGGGGGTAGCCGACCCGGTGATCCAATATCCCGTGCGAGGGACTCAATACGCTATTGTCGTCGCCCTCGATGGGATCGACTCTTCCCAGGCCAAAAAAATGGCCCTGCAGCGAGCCGCCGAGATAACAGTCCAATCTGGAGGGCGCTACTTTACCCTAGATTCAGAACAAGAAGTCCAGGTGGTCAAATCAGAAGATGTGCCAAATAACGAACTTTTCTACGGCAACATGTATCAAGAGCTAATCATTGAGCAAGATTTCGGTAGAGCAGAACACACAGGGCCTCGCTACAGCGACGAGACGCAGGTTTTCCCAGCCTACCGCCTCCTCTTCACAATCTACACGACAAAACCTTGGGGC
>DATIHQ010000095.1:0-3780 GCA_035480535.1 Chlamydiales bacterium | reverse complement strand
CAAAAAGATCTATTCCGAATTCGGGACGGCGCGTCAATTTGTGGAAGCCAACTACTCTCGTAGAGCCACCACACAGGGGGACTATTTTGAAGAACTCAAAGGATATGCCTACGGAGCCTTGCCATTTCCTCAAGAGGGGTTGTGCTATCGAAATCCTGAGCCCAAGTATATCGATGCTGTAGAAGCCGTCAGAAAACGGGCATTTTCCTTTTTGAACCGCTGGTTTAACCCAGTGCCGAATGAAAGGGGAGAGGTTGCAGCACCTCGTCTCCCCACTCCGGACGAGAGGGAGGCTGCTACCCAACTCTGTTACAACGGGGGGGCGCTTTTCATTGACGGGAGAGTGGTCTACTTCTCAGAGCTCCTCAAATTATGGAGGAGTTTTGGGAACGAACAGACGGCGGATCCATTTTTGCGCCAGCTGACGCATGAGGTGGAGGAGGCTGAATTGCAAGTTGCTGAATTTAAGCAGTTTGGTGGTGAGCGCTCCTTCCGAGATTTTTTGGCGAAGTGCTCCATTGAGGCTGTGGGAAAAAATCTCGGCGTTAAATTGACGCCGGCCTTGAAAGCACATTTATTGCGCCTTTTTCTCGACGATGAGGCGCTCCGTTCCGATCTCTGTTACTTCACGGCGAATTTGCCCCTTCTTTATCAGATGGATTTTTCGAAGCTCAAGCGGCCCCCTTCAGAAAAATTGCTCCTCTCTTTGCAGATTTTCCTCTTCATGGTGCGGAGTCACGGAGTGGAAGCTACAAATCAGCCGGCATTGCTCGATATGGTGATACATAGAGGAGCACAGTGGAAATTGGAGAGTCTTCGCGGCTTCCAACATAGGCAGTGGAATGATCTAGACTGGCCACGAAGTGCCATGGTATTCCAGCCGGCGTGGGAGGGGATGGAATCGCTTTTGGGAACGATTGCGGGAAGGCGCGTCTCTCTCTCTCAACCCTCTGAGGAGGACCAGGAGTTGTTCAGGGATCCCCTTTGCTGGCCTCTCTTTAGCCTTCTTTGGCAAACGGAGACACACCAAAAGTGGAATGCCCTTTTTAAATCCCTTGCTGAGGAAGGGCGCTTTTCTCTATCGATTCCTATCGTTTATGAATTTTGCAAGGCCAATGGAAGTCATCTGGATCTAGCAGGACATTGTGCCCACCAATACAGTGATATCTTGGGTATATTGAGGGTCGGAGTTCAGCATGCAGAAAATCTCTTTCTCGATCCCCCCGTGATATGTAATGAACAAGAGGCGGCAACTCTCTCTTTTGCAACTGAGAGGACGAGGCAATTCATTGCGCGCATGGGCCCGTATCTCCCAGTGGAGCCGGCCCAATACATGCGAATGCTTCGCGTCTACATCCATTACCCGTCCGAGTTGTTGTTCGATCTATTGGCGGATGCAAAAGATTTGGGCATTCAGGAAATTTCAAAGGAGTTGTTGGCCGAGGTTTTAATCGCGCCACATGCGCCGTTTGCTTTTGGGCCACAGGCGGCTCCTAGAGTGCAGAGTCCGACACATGCCATTGTGAAAGTAAGTCCCATAGCTCCAGATGACCGCAACCCGGCTCAGATAGCTATCGACGCTGAGCAAGTAACGCCAGATTGCCGGAATAAGGCGAAGGCAATTGCCCGAAAAATTCAAGAGACGTATGGATTTTCCGATCAGGAGATCTTCTTTTTATACTTGGAGATCATTCGTCTTCTGGTCAGAGATCAGGAGGAACGCATTGGGTTGATTTCACGAGTCGTTCACGAATTGGTTGATTTTTGTCCCGTTCTAAACAAAAAAGAGATCTACTTTCTCTTTCTCTACCACCCGGCAGTTACCCTCGAACAAGTAGCCGATCTTCAGGTTAGGGTGGAAGAGGCCAAAGTTCAACAAGAGCGGATTGTGGAGTTTGTGAGGATTCTTTCCGCGCCTTGTACAGATCCCCACATACAAAATGTCTTTGAAAATGGGTGTTTACAATCGCTCCTTTCCGCTTTCTTTCCTCCTCCACAACCATTTACCGATTCTCTGCGCATCGAAGCGTGGACAGAGGGAGGTGTTACTTGGACTTCGCGCTCGCTGAATACCCATGTGGGAATGGTGAAACCCATTTTGGTCAACGCTCCTCTCGCAGTTTATTTCCATCGAGAGAGAATCGGAGGAATTCCCGTTTTCTTTCTCTCTTTTCACGACACAAAAAAGAGGACCGCTTATTCCGCATTCCTGCCGCTTCGGGCGAAGGATGACGGTAGGACATTTTATGACGCACTTGTCCGATCGTGCCACATCGTATTTGTGAAGGAGGAGATAATAGCAAGTGAAATGGCAAGCAATGAGTTGGATGAAGAGCAAAATAAAGCGATGCTGGAGTTTCTTAAACGGGCCAAAAAGGCCTATAGTACCTGTTTTCGCGGTTTTCATTTCGATTCTAGTTCCAACGATCCATTACAAGTAGCCGCCCAAGGAGATGTGTATCAGTTCTCTTCTCACCCCCGGGGTTCTTTGCTCCCCTTGCCCCTATTTCAGCTGGCACAAGTGCCAGAGGGCTATCTGCCCGATGCGAGCGTAGATTTTGTCGAGAGGGTGTGCCAAGGAGGGTTGTTTATGAGACGCCAAGAGCGGCCTGAACTTTTAAATCTCAAGCTTGTCATTGCACAAGGATTTAAGGATCGGCTTCAACTGCCTATTTCCTATCGCGTTCGGCTTGTAGCGGAGTTCATGCCAGAGGGGGACCAGAGACCCATCAAGCCGGGAGAAGTAGACCCGCATCAAACCAATCAGGTCGATTTAAGCGTCAAACTGCCCAGCGGGCGCGTCGTGAGCATTCCCCTCCATTATCCATTTGCACTTTTGGCCGACCCAGTTGCCTTTCAGACCCGTTTCGATTACCACAATTTCCTCCTGAAGGCGTGGGTCTATTATTGCATGGTACACGAAAAATGATTGCCGTTTCCCCGAAGCATGCAGAGCGTGGATTTCAGCTTTATGAACAGCAGAGACCGGTGGACACCGTGTCCAAAATGCGTCTGTTGGCTTATGGAGAAGACTACCATTTCTACTTTCGCGTCTGGATTCCTCCCGACGCAGGGCAAGTCGAAGCCCCCAATTTTAATTTTATCGAGACCACTCTTCCAGTGGATGGAAAATCAGTCAGGCTTGCGATCGATTGTCAGGACCTTATCAAGCGCTTGCAGATTCTGGCGGATGCAAATATTGTCACCTATGCTGCCGCGCAGAAGGCGTGTTTGGAGAATCGTTTTACCAAATTTATAGAGAGCATTGAACGGCCCTTGCGCTGGAAACAACACCTCACTCAAATTGTAAGTAAAGAGGAAGTTCTCTGCTTGTTAGACTTTCTCCATTCTCATCTACCCACGTGGCAACAAGGAACCTTGATTCCCCGTTCCGAAAGCAAGATGCTGTACGATTTCGAATACGGCAAAGATGGTTCGATTTCAATACACTATACGAGACAACAAGATGTAGAAATCCAACTTTTGGTCATGAATCTCGACAGTGGCGAAACATTTCAATTTGAGGAAATAGACGACAAAGTTCGCTCTTTTGTGGGCCTTTTCAATGAGAGCGAGGGGATCGTCCAATTTTTCGAAATCCTTCAAATGGGAAGATCTTTTTTCGCAAAGATCCCGCTTTGCGATGGTTCGCTAGAAACTATCAGATTGAACTTCCCCTTATCGCGTAAAATAAAAATTGCAAGACAACTGGCAAGCGGCTTAGCAGTCATGGAGGAGAAACAGATCGTTCACTGCGGCATTTTCCCCTCTGCAGTTCTG
>DATIHQ010000094.1:0-12550 GCA_035480535.1 Chlamydiales bacterium | reverse complement strand
ACAAAAAAAAATCGAGCAGGCCTTGAGGCCTTGCTCGATCTAAAGTACTTAAGATCTAGCAGTTAAATTACTGCTGCGCTTCCATGATAGAAGCTGCACCAGCTGATCTGCGTCTGCGTGAACGACGACGTGTTTTGCGAGCTTTAGCTCTTTTGTGGCCTTTTCGGGCTTTGCGTCTTGTCTTGCGAGCAGTTTTGCGGTGTTTGCGTCGGCTCTTCACTTTGCGAGCTTTTTTAGCTCTTTTTCTTCGTTTTACCATTTTAGTTTCCTCCGTTGTGTAAAAGAGATTGGAGATCTTTTCGCAGATTCTCGCCTTTAGGTCCCTGGGCTATGGCCCAAATTAGAACCAGGGCGGTCAAATCTGACATGCAGCGGGCGATCCCGCTCTCCATATCTGCCTTACAATCTCTAATATACAATATTTTATTAATAAAAACAAACATATTGTATGATTTATCTTTACTTCTTGGAAAAAATAATGTAATTAAAATGCATCTGAGAAAGTGCTGTGAGGGCATTTTTGCGCATTTTAATTTTTCTGAAAAAATTTTCAAAATTAGCTAAAAATTATTTTAAAACAGCCATATAATAACGAATTTTCACAAATAATTGAAAATAATGTATTTACAAAACTATAACTAACCTAATCCATTCATATATAAAGGATTACAAATGCCGGAATTTTGGAGTTAAAAAACACACTTTTCTGTATTCTGATGGGATGCACATTCCACTTTCTGAGCGTTTGCGGCCGAAAATTCTTTCCGACATTGCGGGACAGGATCATCTTGTCGGAACAGATGGATACATTGCGCGGATTGTGCAAAATGGACGTCCCCTTTCACTCCTTCTTTTTGGCCCCCCCGGCTGCGGAAAAACGACCATTGCCCGTCTTTATGCCCAAGCTTTTTCACTTCCCTTTGTTACATTAAGCGCCGTGTTTAATGGCACCGCAGATTTGAAAAAGATTTTAAAAGATGGGCAAGAAACGCCCCTTTTTAATCGTCAAACCATTTTGTTTGTCGACGAAATCCATCGATTCAATCGCGCGCAGCAAGATATCTTCCTTCCCTTTCTAGAAGATGGGAGTTTAATTCTCATCGGCGCTACAACGGAAAACCCTTCCTTTTCTTTGAATAATGCGCTGCTTTCAAGACTTAGGGTGTTGACGTTGAATACGCTAAGCCCAGAGTCACTGGAAAAGATCCTCCATCGCTATGAAGCGGAGAAAGGATCTTTAAATATCTCCGAAGATGGAAAGCGGTTCCTTATTTCTCTTTGCCAAGGAGACGGGCGCCATCTCCTCAATTTGATTGAAAACCTGGAGCAATCCCCTCGCCCAGCGTGGGACATCGATTCTCTTTCTCAAATTTTGCAAAAAAAGCCTCCTCTCTATGACAAGCATGAAGAGGGGCATTACAATCTGATTTCGGCTCTCCATAAGTCAGTGCGCGGCTCTGATCCCGATGCGGCCCTTTATTGGTTTGTCCGGATGTTAGAGGGGGGTGAAGATCCCCGTTTCTTGGGCAGGCGGCTGATTCGGATGGCATCGGAGGATATTGGACTTGCCGATCCCCAAGCATTGGGGATGGCTTTAGATGGGTGGAACACCTATCATATGTTGGGATCTCCCGAGGGAGAGCTCGCCTTGGCCCAAGTGGTGATCTATTTGGCTCTCGCCCCTAAAAGCAATGCAGCCTATGTCGCCTACGGCCACGCCCGCAAGCTGGCCGCGGAAACCGGCCACTTGAATCCTCCCAAGCACATTCTCAATGCGCCTACACCTCTTATGGAGGAAATGGGATATGGAGCTGAATATCAATATGATCCAGACACCCCGCATGGATTCTCTGGCCAAGAGTATTTCCCCGATGAACTCAGCCGCCCAGTTTTTTATGAGCCGGTAGAGCGGGGTTTTGAGCGGGAGATGAAGAAACGGCTCGAATATTTTAAAAAATTGCGCTCTTACTTGCATCAATCCAATGGGTGAGTTATATTTTCCCCTTTCAATTGTGGTGAAGATATGCTCGAACTGAGTCCTGCGCGCAAGAATAAGGTCAATCTCAACGATTACAACTGTCAGCTCGATATCGAGAACCGGATGCTCTTAGCCGATTTTTCAACCTTCGATGTAGAGGTTCTTGAAGAGATCTTATATAGCCCCTTAAAAATCTCAGTGAAAAAGATCTCTCGGAGCTTGGAGTGCGATGAATCGGACTTGTTGGCCTCCTTAAAAAAACTCTCGCAAGGGGGATTGCTCGCCGTTCAAGACGATTCCATTTTAGTGGACAAAGAGAAGCGGAAATATTTTGAGTTCCAAATTGCCCGTTTCGATCCCGATTTCAAGCCCGATATGGAATTTATCCAGGGACTTTTGCGAAAGGTGCCGATACATCTCCTCCCCTCTTGGTATTCAATTCCCCGTACCTCGAACAATATTTTCGAATCGATTGTTGAAAAGTATTTGCTCAGTCCGCAAATTTTTCAACGCTACTTGATGGAGCTGAATCTAGGAGATCCTAAAATCACAGGGGTGGTCCAAGATGTCTTTTCCGCTCCAGACTTTCGAGTTTCATCGAGCGATCTCATTGGGAAATATAACCTCAAGCGCCGCGATTTTGAAGAGATCCTTTTATTCTTGGAGTTCAACTTCGTCTGTTGTTTGATCTATGAAAAAGAAGATGATCATTGGCTAGAATTCGTGACCCCATTTTATGAATGGAATCAATACCTTCATTTTCTGAAACGAACAGAAACGCCCCTCATTGCCGATCCAAACTCGATCACCCGTTCTAAAGAGAGCGATTTTGCACTGATAGAAGATATGAGCGCCCTGCTCCTCTCCGCCAAAAAGAAACCCACTCCCCTTCCTAACGATCCTTATCTCACAAGGCTCATTGACAAGCTTTGCTTGGTCAGATTAGCTGATCGGATCGATGGGAAGCTCCATACATTGGAAGCAGCTGATGATTGGCTTGGACTGACTTTAGAAAATCGCTCGCTCCACCTCTATCGCCACTCCCTCAATCGGATTTTAAATCCTTCTCTTTCCACCTCTCTTAATGCGGAGAGACATATTCGCGAGGCAGAGAAATCCATTCGGAGAGTCCTCCATGGAGAATGGGTCTTTTTCGATGATTTCTTCAAAGGAGTCTTTGTCTCTTTAAGCGAAGAATCGGTCGTGATGCTCAAGCGGACGGGAAAACACTGGAAATATAGTCTTCCCACGTATAACGAAGAGGAGAAAGCGCTTGTCAAGGCGACGATTTTTGAGTGGCTATTTGAGATGGGAATGGTGGCGATTGGAACGTCTAAGGAGCATGACTGTTTTTGCGTCACCCCATTTGGCCGCTTCTTTTTTGAGGAATGATGGCGAAAACTCCTGATCCCAAACGGAACCCCGAATTGGTTTCGAACCGGCGGGCTCTGCATGACTATGAAATCCTCGAGACCTTCGAGGCGGGGATCGCGCTGCAAGGAACGGAGATCAAATCGCTCCGCAATCATGGCGGCTCGCTCCAAGATGCCTATGTAGATGTCAAAGGATCTGAGGCCTGGCTTCTCAATTCGACCATTGCTCCCTATTCTTTCGGGAACATTCACAATCATGAGGACAAGCGCCCCCGCAAGCTTCTTCTTCACAAGCGGGAAATTGAAAAGATCCGCCGCCTCACGCAGGAAAAGGGGCTGGCTGTGATCCCGCTCTCCATCTTCCTAAATAAAAAAGGGATTGCGAAGGTGCGCATTGCCGTGGCGAAGGGCAAAAAGGAATATGACAAGAGGGCTTCCCTCAAAGAGAAAGAGGCCAAGCGCTCGATCCAGCGCGCCCTCGACGAGTGAGGAGAGATAGCCTTAGCCCTCAGCATTGTCATGCAGTCCTATGACCTAAACCGTAATGCGAATATCAGCGCGGAGGCGCGAGACGCGCGAGGAGAGTTAGCCGCGGAGAACGCGGAGGTGAGGGAGGCCCTCACACTCCCAGAAAAAAATATATTGGGGTGTGGGGCATCCCCACCTCTCGTTCTCCGCGGCTATCTCGGTTCTTCTCTCCGCGCTGATATTCTTGCTTACGTCTCAGACTATAAGCCGGTTACCAGTTGAGTTCGAGGCGGACGTTGCCTCTTTGAGAAAAGAGTGCGCTCTCTCTTCCCCCCGGAGAGAGGTCGAGATGGTATCCTCCAGAAAGAGAGACGCAATAAAAAGAGAGAGACATTCCAAAATCGACCGTAAAGAATTGCCAATACTCCTTCCAGCCTACTACATGAAAGGGAATCGGCGCCCCAACGAAGTTGGTCCTAATGACCTCCCTTTGAACAGGACATTCAATGGCATAGCCTAAAGCCATATTGGGGGAAATGCAGATCGTTTGGTCGTAATTCGTATCCTGTACTTGCAGGCCAACTCCCGTTTCCCCTCTAAACGTCGTCGAAGTATTCCCAAGGACATCTAAGTTCAGCCCGCCCGCTCCACTTTCTGTGAATTTTTGGGTTTGAAGACGGAAATAATCTAAATTGACGTAGGGATATAAATGACAGGCGGGCGCGCCAAAGAAGTAGGCGCCTGAAAGCTGGCCGATGATGTCGAGCGCGTGAAAGTTTGCCGTAGCTCGGCGAGCTACAAATTGAATGAGCCGCGAAGTATCGTAAAAATCGAGGCCAGCTAAGACAGCTGCTCCTAAATAAAAATCATCCGCTTGGTAATCGGTATAAAAAGCCCCATAAAAACTTTCGATGTCGGCATGCCCCCGTTTTTGTTGCCAGAAGAAATCGGCTAGATCCCACGCCCCGCCAATGCCCATCACCCATCCATCCAAAAGCTCTCGGTCATATCCAAAGGCAACACCCCTTGTTTGCACATCAAAACCGATCTGTTCCCCTTTATTGTCGACATTGAGCCAATCTCCAAAAGGTTCGACCCAAAGATGGTTCGGGTTGAAGCAATAACACATCATAAAGGGGCGCCTCTGAAAAATAGAGATGAGCTGGCTCCCTACATCGCTCTGCAGTTCGGCAAACGCGCTGTATTGAGCGGGATGCATTTCATCGAGCGCTTCATTGATCTGCGCCGTCGTCTCTCCCGCTAGATTATCGATGATATTGGCTAAATCAGCTGAAAGCAGTCCCGCTGCATTCAAATTGTCGATATTTTCTCCCACATTTTTTTCATTGCCATTGGCAAAAGGAAACTCGAGAAAAGGCCTTAAAAAAGTCAATGTGAGATCGACTTCCGTCCCTGTATAACTTAACAACGCTGTGGCTCCCCCCATCCCAGATATTGTCACAGTGGGGGAAAACGTCCCAGTCACACTCCCCGCCGTTAGAATCGCAAATGATTCATGCAGTCCATAAAATCCAGAGCCGATATTTACAGAAACAGTGCCATTGTTAGCGCCCAGAGCTGCAGTTCCAGTGACAGCTAAGGAGTTTGAACTTTTAGGAACCGTTGCAATCGATAATGAGGAACCGGCCTCGAAAGTCGCATTTCCCTGCACGGTGAGCGTTCCGCTCGAGCCGCTTCCAGGAGCCGCGATTCCGCTATTGTCCAACGGGCCGATGCTTCCCGTCCCGCTAATCGTCGATCCCGCAGCGACATTGACCGAAGAACTATTTAAAGAGCCGAGCATGTTCAATTGCCCAGAGGTGACATTGGTCGTTCCGCTAAAAGAACTCGCTCCCGTAAAAGTATAAGCGCCCCCGCCGATGAAGTTGAGTGTTCCATTTCCACTCAATTGTCCAGCGTATGTTCCAGCGAAACTTTGGTTGAAGGTTAAAATCGAATTATCTTGAATGCTTCCCTGTAAGCTGGCTGTGGTGCCGATCACAGTTCCAGCAGAAATGACCGTGCCTCCAGTATAATTATTGGCTCCCGTCAATGTGAGAGTCCCTCCGCTGACTTTGGTAAATCCGCCCGAGCCCGAGATCTGGCCATCAAGCCTGACGCTGAAAGCTCCTGTATCGATTGTGGCTGTATTCGACGCAGCGGTCAATTTAACGGCGCGCGAAGAAGAGGGAATATTTCCTGTGAAAAGAAGAGTGGCAGCGCCCAATGTTAAAGAGCCGCTGGAATTGCCGAGATTCGCATCGGCGCCAATGCTCAAAGTTCCCGCATTGACAATCGTTCCGCCAGAGTAAGTATTTGTCCCTGAGAGAATTAAGGTTCCAGTTCCAATTTTTGTCAGTGAACCGCCGCTGCTGATCACGCCACTGAGTGTTGTGGTACCGGCTGTCGTATTGATCGTCGCCGTCCCAGAAAGAGTAATAGGTCTTGCATACGAAACAGCTCCAGGCTGGAAGGTGGCTGTTCCAATGGTTAATGTATCGGTCAAAACTCCTAAATAAGTATCTGAAGCGGCGACCAATGTACCTGCAGAAACTGTCGTCCCGCCAGAATAGGTATTCGTCGCCGCAATCACAGGAACAGTGACCGGATTTCCCGTTGGAAGCAATGTCAAAGTTCCACTTCCCGACATCGTTAACCCACCGCCGGTGCCGCCGCCAGTTCCTTGATCGCTATTGATTGAGGTATTGAATGTCAGATTTCCAGTAGTAGTAAAGACTAAAGAACCGCCTGAACGGAGAAAAATATCGGGACCCAAAACAGTTCCATTTCCCGCTCCTCCTCCGCCGCCCGCACCTCTGACTACCGTATCTGCGCTCGGGCTGCTAAAGGTATTGCTATCGCCAACAGTGAGGGTTCCTCCATTCTGTATAAAAATAGCGCCGCCCAAACCAGCTCCGCCTCCGCCGCCCGTTGTTCCTCCTGCGCCGCCGCCAAAAAGAGAAGAACCGCCGGAGCCTCCTAAAGCTGAACCCCCACCGCCAGCGCCAAAGCCCCCTGCGCCGCCGCTGCTGGCAATATCGCCGCCGCCCCCACCGCCGCCATTCGTACCTCCCGCGCCGCCACTACCTGTTGATCCCCCGCCGCCCCCGCCGCCAGCGCCAAGCCCCGCTCCTCCAATGAGAGCGGCTGAGCCCCCGCCGCCGCCACCACCGCCAAACGTAGCATCGGTTCCAATTCCAGTTCCGCCAGGACCTCCCGCACTCGCTGTCGCAGTTCCTCCATTGCCGCCAGCCCCCGCGCCACCGCCGCCATTATTTCCACTCGCAGCGCCGCCAGTAAAAGAACCTGAAGCCCCTCCAGCATTGGCTCCAGAACCGCCGCCACCGCCGCCGGAATTCGTGCCAGCCGTTCCCACCGCATTACTTCCCC
The DNA here is from genome assembly GCA_035480535.1 of Chlamydiales bacterium. Lineage (GTDB taxonomy): Bacteria > Chlamydiota > Chlamydiia > Chlamydiales > SM23-39 > DATIHQ01. The sequence goes on along the minus strand of DATIHQ010000094.1, from coordinate 5,341 downwards.
CCGCGCCGCCGCCGGTATTGCCACCGCCGCCGCCGCCACCCAAAGCCCCTGAGCCCGCTCCGCCGGCTCCACCGCCGAATCCGCCTCCGCCGCCTCCTCCACCCACCGCAGCCGAAACTCCCCCGCCGCCGCCTGTTGCTTGGTTTCCAGAAAATTGAACCGAAGAAATCGAGACGCTGGCTCCATCGTGCACATAAATCGCGCCGCCGCCGCCGACACCACCGCCGCCGCCCGCAACACCGTTTCCTCCTGCTCCTCCCTTACAATTTGTATTTTGGATGACCAAATTCGAAAAACTCACCGTTCCTGTGGAGACAGAGAAAGCTTGGAAATTCGTTCCTCCATCAATGGGAAACGGGGAACCGCTATTCCCTGCAATTGTGAGGCTGAAATTGATCGCCGGCAACGGGCTAGCCAGCGTCAGCGGCGACACTCCCGTTGGCGCAGCGGCGAAATTAATCGTATCTCCGGCAACTGAATCGAGAATTGCCTGCCTTAGACTGCCAGCTCCTGCATCGTTAAAATTCTGAACTGTCGTCGTCTTCGCATGCAAATTCAGCGCAAAAAAAGACAAGAGGAGAAATCGTTTTATCATCGACATCCTTGATACTAAAAAAAAGTTCTTGAGTCAAGAAACTGTCTCAATGATCTTGACAGGCTTCTTTTGAATCTTATATTTTTGACACAAAACCGAGGTATACATGAAAGCAGTCATATCAAAAATCGATCTCGTCAACCTGATTGGAAAAATTCAAAGCATTGTCGCATCAAAACCGGCCATCCCGATTCTCTCGAATGTATTGATTGAAGCCATTGACGATCAACTCGTTGTCAACGCCACCGACTTAACCGTGAGTATGCGCTGTTATGTCGAAGCCAAAGTCGTCGAAGAGGGAGCCATTGCACTCCCCGCCCGCCGCTTTTTCCAACTCGTTCGCGAGCTCACCTCGCCGCAAATTAAAATCAGCGCGCAAACCAATGAGATCGCCGAAATCACAACAGGCACCTCTGTGTTCAAGATCAATGGAATGAATAAAGGGGAATTTCCCACACTCCCCGATCTTTCCGGCTCTCTTGAAATCGTCCTTCGCAATGCGATATTGAAAGAGATGCTCTCAAAAACTGCTTTTTCCGCGGCGCGCGAAGACAGCCGCTACATGCTCAATGGCGTTCAGGTGCAGATCGCGCAGCAAAAAGCGACCTTTATCGGCACCGATGGGAAAAGACTCGCCAAAATTTCATCTGCCGTCGCCATCGATCCCTCCATTCAAGGCACCTATGTTATTCCCCTCAAAGCCGTTGAAGAAATGATCAAAATGCTCGACGATAGCGACACCCAGGTTTCACTCAACCTAGCCCACGACAAAGTCTCTTTAGAAAGTGGACCCCTCACCCTCATCACAAAACTTCTTTCTGGACAATATCCCGATGTAGAGCGAGTAATCCCCGCAAAAATAGGGCAAAACTTTGCCATCCACCGCGAAGAGCTGATGTCTCTGCTGCGCCAAATCTCTCTCTTTACTTCTGAAACCAGCAGCTCCGTCCGCTTTAGCTTTGAAACGGGGCAACTCCACCTCGCCGCGATGAGCAATGATATTGGAGAAGGGCGCGTCAGCATGCCAGTCGACTATTCGGGGCCAAAACTAGAGATTGCCTTCAATCCCTTCTTTTTCCTCGACATCCTGCGCCACAGCAAAGATGAAACCTTCCGTTTTGGCCTCAACGATCCCCACAACCCGGGCCTGATCACCGATTCGACGCAGGCTCTCTTCGTCATTATGCCGATGCGCCTCAACGACGCGCCCGCGCCGAAGAAAGAAGCTTCTGCCATCACCGCGTAATGTATTTAAAGAGCTTGTATTTGCGGAATTTTCGGAATTATGCAGAGGCCGAGGCAGCCTTTAGCCCCGGCTTGAATGTATTTCATGGAGATAATGCACAGGGAAAAACCAATCTTTTAGAAGCGATCTACCTCGTCGCCACCGGCCGCTCGTTTCGGAGCCAACATTTAAGCGAGCTCATCCGCTCCGGAGAATCATTTTTCCACCTCGAGGCCATTGTCATTCGAGATGGCGTCTCCCAAACATTGAAAATCTCTTTCGATGGACAAAACCGGCGCCTGCAAATGGATGCCAATTCCTATGCAACCTTTCATCCCCTGCTCGGCACTCTGCCAGCGGTCCTCTACACACCGCAAGATACGGAGCTCATCAACGGCTCGCCAGCTGAAAGGCGCCGTTTTCTCAATCTCCACCTAGCCCAAAGCGATCCCCTTTACGTTCACCACCTCACCCGCTTTTGGCGCGCGATGAAGCAGCGCAATTGCCTCTTGAGAGGACAAAACCGCGAAGCCATCGAATGTTGGGAAGTAGAAATGGCGCAATCTGCCCTTTATCTCCTCAAAGCGCGCCAAGAGATGATCGCTGAACTCAAAGAACCATTAGAAGAACAAAGCCGCCGCCTCTCTGGCGACAAAGAAGTCCATGAACTTCGTTTCCATCCCTCTCAATCGGAAAATTATCTCCAGCAGCTCCAGAGAAACCGCCCCCGCGAATCGGAATTGGGCCTCACGCTCACCGGCCCCCACCGCGACGACCTTTCCCTTCTCATTGAAGGCAAACCGGCCCGCCTTTTTGCCAGTGAAGGGCAAAAGAAAACAGCCATCGCCGCCCTTCGCCTTGCCGAGTGGGAGCGCCTCTGCAAGCGAATCCATGGCATCGCCCTCTTAGGCATCGACGACATCGGCCTTCACCTCGACGAAGCCCGCTATAAATTATTGAAAGAAACCCTAAATCAACTGGGGCAAGTCTTTGTCACAACGCCCCACCCCTTCCAAGGCGGCCATCCCCTCCAAATCCAGGGTGGAGAAATCGCTGCTGGCAGACTTATGACCTAAGACAAAGCCCCTCAGTCCCTGGATCGCGGAAGCCATTCATCAGCGCAGAGATAAATGCAGAGACGCAGAGATCGCAGAGGAAAAAAAATCGCTGCGCGATTACGGGACCCTGCCCGGAGTTAGAGAGACGTCCTCTCTTCCTTCGGACGAAGTCCGCCAACTTTCTCTCTGCGACCTCTGCGCCTCTGCATTTATCTCTGCGCTGATAATCTGGCTTCCGCGATCCAGGGACGGTTGGGTGCTTCCGCGATCCAGGGACTGAGGGGCTTTGTCCCAGGCCATGAGCCTGTTACTTATCCAAAAAGCGCAGGTAGGCCTCTCCTAGCGGGAAGGAAGGGAGCTCTTTGCCCATTCGTTTCGCTTGGAAAAGAGAGATCATTTTGTTGGCAAGTACTTTGCCCAACTGCACTCCCTCTTGATCGAAGGAATTGATATTCCAGATAAAGCCCTGGAAGGCCACTTTGTGTTCGTAATAAGAGAGCAAAGCGCCGAGAGTAACCGGATCGAGCCTTGTCCCGAAAAGAATCCGGTTTGGCCGATTGCCGGGGAAAACTTTGTTTGGATTGGGATTTTTCTGGCCGATGGCAAGCGCAATGGATTGCGCAAAGAGATTGGAAAGGAGCTTTTGTTGCGATGTGGTGTGCTCAATTTCTAAATCAAAGGGCACTTGACTCGTTTTAAAACCAATAAATTCGAGCGGAACGATATCTGTGCCTTGATGAATGAGCTGATAGAAAGAATGTTGCCCATTCGTGCCGGGCTCGCCCCAGATGACAGGCCCCGTATGAAAATCGCAAGGATGGCCCATTTTATCGATCCGCTTCCCATTTGATTCCATATCGAGCTGCTGCAGGTGGGCCGGGAAGCGGAGAAGCGCCTGCGAATAGGGAATGATCGCAACGGTTGGATAGTGGAGAAAATTGCGATTCCAAATGCCGAGCAACGCCGAAATGAGCGGCAAGTTTTCCTCGGCCTTTGTTTTTAAAGCGTGTTGATCCATCGCGTGCGCGCCGCGCAAGATTTCCCGGAATCCATGATAGCCAATCGCGTAGCCTAAAGAAACCGCGCCCACCATAGATGTTGCAGAGTAGCGGCCGCCGACAAAATCCCAAATATAAAATGAAGCGCAGTAGTGAGAAGGATTATCCATCGGACTTTTTTCGCCGGTGATCGCAACGAAATGATCTTTCGCATTCAATCCCATTTTGGTCATTCGCGTGCGAACCACTTGCGCATTCGTCAATGTCTCTAAAGTAGTGCCTGATTTGGAGATGACGACTACCAATGTTTTTTTCAAATCGAGGTGACTCAGCACCTGATTGGCGTCATCGGGATCGACATTCGAGATGAAGTGGAGGCGATGATTCGGGCGCCAGAAAGGTTGCAGAGCCACCGCCAAAGCTCTGGGGCCCAAATCAGAACCGCCAATCCCAATTTGCACGACATCGGTGAATTTTCCCTCGATCTTCTCTAAAAATTTTTCCAGCTTTTTCAGTTCCCGCTCAGCCAAATCAGCGGCTTCTTTGGCTTTAGGCGCTGTCTGGCGATGGTCAAATTGATCGCGCATGGCGGTGTGCAGTACGGCTCGGCTCTCGCTTTCAAACCCTTCGATTTGATTGATCACCTCTCCCCTCTGCATCGCTCCCATTTTTTCCAGTGCCTGCGTCTCAGCCGCCAGTTCGAAAAGGGCCTTCATCACCTCGCCATTCACCCGTTCCGTGCCATAGAATAAATGGAATCCCATCCCCTTAACCACCATCTCCTCGATCCGTTTAGGAGTTAAAATCCCCTGTGTCAGATCGACTGGGTGCTCGCTCATTTTTCGCAGTTTCTGGGCTGCGGCCATTTGAAGAAATTTAGCCATACTTAACTCTATACCAGAGAACTTCTTGGCTGAAAAGAAGTTCTTTGCTATTTTTAATGCACTTATTTATCGGGGTATAGCGCAGTTTGGCTAGCGCGACTGGTTTGGGACCAGTAGGTCGGGGGTTCAAATCCCTCTGCCCCGATTCCCGTTCCCGACAGACTTATGGCTTGAGACAGAAACCCTCCGTCCCTGGATCGCGGAAGCTATTTGATCAGCGCAGAGATAATAGCAGAGGCGCAGAGAGCGCAGAGAAAAAAAATCGCTGCGCGATTACGGGACCCTGCCCGAAGTTAGAGAGGAGTCCTCTCTTCCTCCGGACGTAGTCCGCCAACTTCTTCTCTGCGACCTCTGCGCCTCTGCCCTTTCCCTCTGCGCTGATATCCGGCTTCCGAAATCCAGGGACGGAGGGGTTCTGTCTCGGCTTATAAGCTTGTTTCTATGACTTCCCCGCCAGCCGCTTGAAAGCCGAGCAATTTTCTTCTTCCTCGTTGGGTAAGTGTGTCTTGTAGAATGTAGATTGTGTCTAGACCATCCCACTTTTCTGTAAGGAGGGCTTCGGGGATCACCCTGACTTGACC
>DATIHQ010000093.1:0-10364 GCA_035480535.1 Chlamydiales bacterium | reverse complement strand
GCAGCAGAATCCCCCTCGACAGGAGAAAAAGGTCTAACCGAGTTAACTGATGCTGACATGGAGAAAATCATAAAAAGATAAGGGATAAAGGGGAAAGGATAAATTAAAAAAACTTTACTTTTGACTGGAAGCGGTTGTTATCTTCAGCTTCCCAGTTTACAAAAATAAATCCTTTTTATAAATTCTTCGGCTCAACTGAACCCATCCAAATAAAGGATTTCAATGAGCTTTGGAGCGAACAGATAAAAAAATCTGTCAAACTCACCCCAAAGAGCGAGATGTTCTTTGTGACCCTGAGTGGTTCTTAAAGATCGTGAAACTAGATTTATTCGGATAGGTTCTTCAACCTGGAGAAAATATGAGTAGTGTAAGTGGGCCTCGGTTTAATGAAGTCTTTTATGGCGGCAATAATTATGGCGCAAGCTTCTTCACAGAGAAGAATGAATTCAACCAACTTCAAGAATATGCGAATAAAATTGGAAAGATAGTAGCCAAAGAGCGTAGCTTCACACTGGCCTTTAGCATACGTGGGGAAGTCAGCTGCGGAGGCTTTGGCTGTTTGCCTTACAAGCAGATCGCACATGCCAGCCTCCTCCTGTCAAATCTTAACAGAGATCCGGGGGATTCGGTTTTCAAAGAAAGTCCCGATATTTCTCATGTTAAGATCCCGAATTGCATGCTCCCTCTATTCCAAAGATTAGAGCCGAAAAGAAACCCAGCCCTCGATAGCGCTCCCCTCTACATCAAATTCGATAACTCGGCTCCAAATGCCCAGGCGCACGCTCAAAATGAAAACAAGGTTGTGAAGGGTGTCATCTGTCGCTGCTTTCCAGTAAGCTTACAGGTCAATGATGCTTAAAAAAGGGAGGGATATCCCCCCTTCTCATTTACAATGAAATGACCTTACTCACAAAGATGGACTTTAAGAATCGTCAGGAAGAATGGGGGCGGCTGGACGCATTCAGAACTTTTGATTGGAAGTCGATAATGCAGAAAACAGCTTTTCTGGGAGGCCGTTTCGGGTACATTCCTGGAGTAAATCCCTTATCAATGGAACCTTCCACACGATGCCGATATCAGATTCCACGTTGATTCTTCCAGAATAGATGCCGATCAGCTCGGAAAAAGGTTGGGTTAACAAATCAAGGTTATCCCCGGTTCTCAAAAATTCTCCAGGAGAACGATAGAAAACAACCGGAGAACCGGACTGAGCTTGTCTAGTTCTTGCATCTACCAAGAAGCAAGGGAGATCGTTGTAGGGTAATTCTGCTTCGGAAGCCGTGTAACCAGTGATCCAAACAGGAAATTTTCTGAAGGTGCTTATCCCATAAGGAAACCCAATAATACTGACTCGATCGCATGGGCTTATTTTCACTTTGGGACCTTGTGTTTCATAAGGGTAAAGGCGGATGCTCTCGATATTTTGGAGGGGAATTGCGACTACATCAGCTTTTTCCCGCAGCACCGGGTGCTCAACCCAGAGGGGTTTCCCTGTGATTGGATCATCATTGTCATATAGCCTCTCCCACTTAGCAATCCAATCGCTAACTTGTTTCGAATTGTGCCAGATTTCAATACGGTTCGGATAAGCCCCAGTTGAATGGAGGCACTCGCCTGTGTTATTGTCTTTTCCGGTAACAACATGTCGGTTTGTCAGCAGCAAAAAACGATCGTTTGTGCATACAACAAATCCTGTGGCATTTCCAAGAACTTTCTCGTTGAAATATGTCGTTAAGTGCAAAGACCTTAAAGATTCTATTTGGACGTTAATCATATAGCTAACTGTTCAAAGTCGCTGACTTCTTTTTATAAATCCAGGATGCCTGACTGAACTAACCTCAAGCCTTTCGTAGACATCTTTAAGCGCTTTATACTGCTGGATTGTCAAGAATTGATTGTCTTCGAGAAATTTTAAGACAGAAGTTATAAAATTCGCAGTTTTTGGACTAACTGCTACTTTCATGAGCAGTTTTATTAAATCTTTTACAAATTCAAGGCGCTTGTCATTGCTAGGAACCTTCTCGACAGGTTTAGAGGGTGGGCCAGGCTGCGGCTTGACATTCCCAGCATCATGAAACTGCGCTGACGAAGCGGGGCTCTTGATATGATTTAGAGCAATATCATGGCTCTCTTTCAAGAGGATCATAAGCTCTTTTTCGCCGCCGCAATCTGGATGGAGTCGCTTTGCTAGGCGGCGATATAACTCCTTGGCTTCTTCTTCGTTTTGACAGCGATGGAACATGCAGAACATTGTAACGTCCAAAGCATTAAGAAGCTATTCCTTCAAGAGGATCTTTTGCATTTTGAGCAATCCGATCCATAATCACGGCAAGCGGGTTGCTAGCGCTACCCGAAATTTGATTCTTTTCTTGCCACCCATGATGGTTTGCCGAAAGAAATCTTTGAACGTTCTGAAGCTGACGAAAAACGTCAACTTCTGAATTTAGTATTTCAGAACTTGGAATTAAAGGACGGAAGTCTCTCATTATCAATGAGAGAACCATTCTTAACACTCCTGGACTACAAGAACCGTCCAGGAGAATGGGGGCGGCTGGACTCGAACCAGCGGAGACCGAAGTCGGGGGATTTACAGTCCCCTGCAATTGCCACTATGCGACACCCCCAGATGGGAAGTCAGAAGTCGGAAGGCAGAATGCAGAAGTGAGGAGTTTATTGACCTCTTTTGGGGTGCGGGGGCGAAGCCCCGACTCCTTCTGCCTTCTGCCTTCCTACTTCTGCGTTCAAATGCTGGCGAAAGGAATTGAACCCTCAACCATCCGATTACAAGTCGGGCGCTCTACCAATTGAGCTACGCCAGCATAAAGACTGAGCAAGTCTACCAAAAATCCTTTTTATTGTGGAATTACTTCTGGAGGCGGAAGTGGTTTTTTGGGAGTCTCGGCAAGACGCGCATGGAAGAGAGAGGTGAGGCCGACTGTTTTCTGGATCGCGGCCGCACTCGCTATATCCACTTTCTCCGCCTTGAATCGGCCGCCAAGCATGATGCTTTCACAACATTTTTTAAACTTCTTGCCCGAGCCGCAGGGGCAGGGGTCGTTGCGTCCAGTTTTCTTCATAGTCTATTCTACTTAGTTTGAAAGGGTTCTATTTTAACATAGAGGGCCTCAAAAAGTCCATTCCTATTGACGGGGGATGGGATTGAGCGTAAAATCTCCGCTATTATGGACATACATATCCCCATCGCCCGCCCCCCATGGACCGCCCTGGGCAAGGAACTAGAAAGCCGCCTAAGAAAAGCCCTTTTTGACTTCTCCCTATTGGATAAAGAGGTGAAAAAAGTAGCCGTTGCCTTAAGCGGGGGAAAAGATTCATTGGGTCTTTTATTTCTCCTGCATGCCATTCGCGGACGGGGGTTTCCATTGTTTGAAATCCACGCGATCCACGTCGACGGGGAGTTCTCCTGCGGAGCGGGAGTGGATGGGGGATTTTTAAGGGCGATCTGCCGCGAGCTTGAGGTGAATTTCATCACCCGCTCCTCCACGCAGAAGAGGGAAGAGCTCGAGTGTTACCGCTGCTCGCGCGAGCGGCGGCGATTGATTTTTGAGGCGGCAAAAGAGGTGGGCGCCACGACGATTGCGTTTGGCCACCATCGCGATGATAGCGCGCAAACACTTCTGCTCAATTTACTCCATAAAGCGGAATTTGCGGCGAATTTGCCCAAAGTTCATATGCAAGATTACGGTGTGACGATCATTCGCCCTCTCATCTATATCGACGAAGAATCTTTAAGGCTCTTTGCCAAGCAATTTGGCTTTGCCCGGATCACCTGCCAATGCCCCGTCGGCCAAAATTCAAAGCGAAAAGTGGTCGATCAAATCTTAAAAGATCTCGAAGTTCACTTCCCCCACGTAAGAAGCAATCTAGCCCGCGCGGGGCTTCTTTATGGATCGGATAAAGCTGCAAGGCCTTGAATGAATAGAGGCAGTAATATATAAATATCCTCTATGAATACTGCTTTTTTAGAACTAGCGACTTTTTTCGGCTACTTTGCCATTGTTTTGCTGATCGCCTTCTTTTCCTATCGGAAACAAAAATCTGATACTGACTTCATCATCGGCAACCGCTCGCTCAATTTCTGGCTGACGGCTCTTTCAGCTCATGCCAGCGATATGAGCAGCTGGCTCTTTTTAGCCTATCCTGCCCTCATCTATACGCACGGTCTTTTCTCTGGCTGGGTCGCCATCGGCCTGACCTTCTTTATGTTTTTGAATTGGCAATTCATCGCGCCTCGCATCCGCACCGTCACTGAGCAAATGGGGAGCTTGACTCTCAGTTCTTATTTTGAAACTCGATTTGGCGATAAAACGGGCAGCATCCGCATCATCTCTGCGATCATGTCTGTCTTCTTTTTCACTATGTATATCTCTTCAGGGCTCGTCGCAATGGGAGATCTTGTCGTTTCGCTCTTTGGCCTAAATTACAATGTGGGAATCATCCTCGGCCTCTGCATCGTCGTAGCCTATATCTTAATGGGCGGCTATCGAACCATCGCCTGGATCGATCTTTTTCAGGGATTTTTCCTCTTAAGCGTGATTGTTTTCATCCCCGTCTACCTGCTGATTCACTTTGGCGGGATGGGGCCCATTATGCAAAAAGTAGCTGAAAAAGGGCTTTCTACATCGCTTCTCCCCGATCTTTCCCCCAAAACCTTTTGGCAGATCTTCACCATTGCCGCCGGATGGGGACTCGGCTATTTTGGACAGCCCCATATCATCACCAAATTTATGGGCATTCGCCAAGTGAGTGAGATGAGCAAGGCAAAGTATCTGGGCATTTCCTGGCAAGCCATCGCGCTCGCTGCGGCCACGTTGATTGGGCTCATTGGAATTTACCTCTTCCCCCAAGGCCTGGACAATCCAGAGCAGCTCATTCTCCATATCGTAAAAACGACTCTGGCCCCTTTCTTTGCCGGCCTGGTCCTCTGCGCCATCTTAGCCGCTACCACCAATGTGATGGCCGCGCAAATTCTCGTGATCGCTTCCAATCTATCGGAAGATTTTTATAAGCGGCTCTTTCGCCGCCATGCCCCCGAAAAAGAAATGCTCTGGGTCTCCCGCTCTAGCGTGGTGCTGATTGCCCTGATCGCCTTTCTCATCGCCTTTTTCAAGATTTCGACGATCTATAAACTGGTCCTTTACTCTTGGTCTGGATTGGGAGCCTCCTTTGGCCCCCTTCTCCTTCTCTCCCTCTATTTAAAAAATATCAATAAATATGGGGCCTTTGCCGGAATTCTCATCGGCGGGGGCACTGCGGCCATCTGGCCCTACTTCCAAAATCTTTACGGATGGGAAGTTAACTCTCTCCTCGCCGGATTTGTCTTTAGCCTCATCGCGATCCAAATTATTTCTTATCTCGCCCGAAAGAGACTCTCTCTTGCACTAGAACCCTAATTTAGGGTTTAATAGAGTTTTTAGACCTTGGATAGACCCATATGACAAAGCGCCCTTTTCTCTTAATGACCAATGACGATGGCATTCATGCCCCCGGAATTAAACATCTTTGGCAAGCCGTTCACGAATATGCCGATGTGGTGATCGTGGCGCCGTTGAATGAAAGATCGGGCAGCGGCCTTTCCATTACCTGGACTAAGCCGCTTCATATTCAGCCTGTATCCTGGGAACTGAACACCCCCGCCTGGGCGCTCAACAATGGAACGCCAGCCGATTGCATCAAGATGGCTCTCAGCGTTCTCATGGATCGAAAACCAGACCTCATCATTTCGGGAATCAACCGAGGCTCTAATTCGGGCCGCACAGTTCTCTACAGCGGAACTGTGGGCGGCGTCATCGAAGGCGCTTTAAAAAATATCCCTGGAATTGCCTTTTCTTTTTCCGATCTCGAAGCGCCTCCCTTATCGGCCACCAAGAAATATATTTTTCCCCTCATCCGCCATTTCCTCGACCATCCCCTTCCTCAAGGAACATTCCTAAACGTCAACTTTCCCTATAACGCCGAAAAAGAGATCAAAGGGTTCCGGATGGCGAAGCAAGGAAAAGGATATTGGGTCGAGGCTCCTGATCGACGCACCCATCCCCAAGGACTTCCCTATTATTGGCTCGGCGGCATATGGAAATCATTCGATGAAGATCCTGAAAGCGACGTCGCGCTTCTCGATCAAGGCTACGTCGTCGGCGTTCCGATTCAAATTAGCGAGCTCACTTGCGAGGCGACTTTCCAAAAGCATAAAATCCTTACGGAAAAGGTCTTTAAAACGCCCTAGACAATCGCCTCACGGCTTCTTCCTGGGCGCTCTCCACCAATTCTCTTCCGCCTGGAATTTCATAGAGGCGCGCCAGCTCAGCAAATAGTTCTTCGCTAGCCAACGACGGTTCTCCCCCTTTTTCCTCAAATTTTCTCGCCTCGAGCAAAAGATCAGCCAAGCGATTGTATCTTCGTTTAAGGCGAGGCACAGCCCTGCTCAACTCTTCCTTTGTATCGATTGCCTTCAGCTCCATCGCCAGCTTTCTTGTCTCTGCCTCTCCTTCCAGCCGTAAATCCCCCAGCGTCGAAGGAGCGCATCCACTAACCCCTAGCCAGCTCATCAAAAGAAACATCGAGAATCTCATATCCCTCCCATTCTGGGTCATCAAAATGCCACCATTCTTCCTGGTACATCAAAAACCCCTCCGCCCCCATCGCCTCTTCCAGCAACTCCCGATTTTTCCTTCCCTTACCCCGATAGCTCCGATCCGCTCTCTCAGAAAAATCATCAAACCCCGTCGGCATCTCCAGCTCCCGCCCCTCCCGATCCACCAGCGTCAGATCGACCGCAGCCCCTCGATTATGTCTCGAGCCAATCGCAGGATCGGCTACAAACTTCGGATTGGGACAAATCTCCCAAAAAATCTTTTGCACTGACAGCGGCCGATAGCCATCCCAAATCTTTAATCCCAATCCCCGCTTCTCCAGTCTTCTTTGTACCTTCACCAATCTCTCAGCTGTTTTCTCTCGCAAAAAGCAGCGTGCGCTGGGGTAGACGACCTTGCCTGTAAAATTATTTTTCGTTGCGTAGAGGATTTCTAAAACAATTTTCGGATGTAGCTTTTTTAGCTCTATTAAATCGTGCATTGGGTATTTTCCTTGAGAAAAAACTATGTACCTAAGTATGATGGATGTTCGTTTTTGGCTCAAGAAGACTTGAGTCTAACGGGCGTATAGCTCAGTTGGTAGAGCGCCTGTCTTACACACAGGTGGTCATAGGTTCGAGTCCTGTTGCGCCCATTTTTTTTGCGGGAGTAGTTCAATTGGTTAGAGCGCCGCCCTGTCACGGCGGAAGTTGCGGGTTCGAGCCCCGTCTCCCGCGCATTTTTTTGATGCGCAATTTCTTCCCTCACAGTATAAAGCTTTCTATATGCCACAGTCATTGCCACTATCTAAAAGAATTCTGAAGCAAGCCCTCAGCTACGTGGGCATGGCCATTGGCGCATTTTTTGCTGCGATGGCCATCCGCATTTTCTTGATCCCGAATGAATTGATCGACGGCGGTGTGGTGGGTATTTCGCTGATCTTGGCGAGACTTTATGGAGGCTCTTACCTTTCCTACTTCTTGCTGATCTTAAATATTCCATTCATCTATCTAGCCTACCGCTTTATCCGATGGTCATTTGTCGTGCATATGCTCGCTGCCATCCTCTTTTTCGCCCTATTTCTTTTTCTACTGGAAAAGCTCCCTTCTTTTGCCGCGGATCCACTCGAGGCGATCGTCATTGGCGGCGCCATGTTAGGCGCGGGCGCGGGCCTCATCATCCGCAACGGGGGCTGCACAGATGGAACCGAAATCTTAGCGATTATGATCAACCGCAGACAGGGCTATACCGTTGGCCAGGTGATTTTCTTCATCAACATCTTTATTTTTGCAGCCTACGGTTGGATTTTCAACGACTGGCACATTGCGCTCCGCTCCCTCATGACCTACATCGTCGCCTTTAAAATGATGGATATTGTGATCGCCGGACTCGAGGAGCTGAAATCGGTTCTCATCATGTGCTCAAAACCAGATAAATTAAGCCGCATCATCACCCATGAATTGGGCCTTGGCCTTACTTTCATTAAGGGAAAAGGGGGTTACTCAGGAGAAGACCGGGACATTCTCTTCATCATTGTCGAGCGCCTCGACCTCGCTGAATTAAAAGACATCGTCCTTCGGGAAGATCCCAGCGCATTCATCGCCATTGAGAACCTCCATGAAGTAGCCTACGGCCGAACGGCCCGAGTCGCGCTCAAACGAAAAGCGCGCCGCAGCTTTGCGAAGGGATTTCTCGGATGAGAGACGAAGGCAAACAGACAAACCCCGATCGCATTGCCCATTCTTTTGATTCCTGGCGCATTTTCCGCATCATGGCCGAGTTCGTAGATGGCTTTGAGACGATGACCACTCTTGGCCCCTCTGTGGCCATTTTCGGCTCCACCAATACCCGTCCCCTCGACAAAAAGTATTACCATCTCGCCGAAGTGATTGCCCAAAAAATCGTCAAGCGAGGTTTTGGCATCATTACAGGCGGTGGCCCCGGCATCATGGAACACGCCAACAAAGGCGCGCAAGAAGCGGGCGGCAAATCGTGCGGCCTCTGCATCAATCTCCCCCACGAAGAGCGCCCCAACCCCTTCATCGATCTCAACTACGAATTAAACTTCCGCTACTTTTTTGTCCGCAAAGTCATGTTTGTCCGTTACGCCCAAGCTTTCGTCGTCCTCCCGGGCGGCTACGGCACTCTCGACGAGTTTTTTGAAGCGATCACCCTCATCCAAACGGATAAAATCAAACCCTTTCCCGTCTATCTCGTCGGCAAAGAGTATTGGAAAGGGCTCCTAGACTGGCTTAAAAACACCGTCCTTGCCAACGGAAATATCAAACCCCAACATCTCGACCTCATCCGTCTCTCTGACGACCCCGACGAAATCGCCGACGGCATCGAAAAGCACTACCGTCAAACCCAATCACTTGAGAATTTCTAATCCTTCATTGACAATCTGTCTTAAATACTCCCCATATTCATTCTTAGCGAATTTTTCAGCCAACTTCGCCAACTCCTCCCTTCCAATAAACCCCTTCCGATAGGCCACCTCCTCCACGCAGGCAATCTTTATCCCCTGCCGCTCCTGAATCGCCTGCACAAACGCTCCCGCCTTCTGAAATGCATCGAACGTCCCCGTATCCAACCACGCATGCCCCCGCCCCAAAGGCCGCACCTTCAGCCGCCCCTCCTCCAAATACCTCTTATTCACATCCGTAATCTCCAACTCCCCCCTCGCCGACGGCCTCAATCCCTTCGCGATCTCCACAACATCGGGCCCATAGAAATACAACCCCGGCACAGCATAGTTTGACTTCGGATGCAACGGCTTTTCCTCAATCCCCAGCGCCCGCATCTCCCCATCGAAATGCACCACGCCATATCTTTGCGGATCCCTCACCCGATAGCCAAAAATCAATCCCCCCTCCACCAGCGCCGTCCCCTCCTCTAAAATGGAAGACAAATCATCCCCATAAAACAGATTATCGCCCAAAATCATCGCCACCGGCTCCCCAGCAATAAACTTCTCCCCCACTAAAAACGCCTGCGCTAATCCCCCCGGCACCCGCTGCACGGCATACTCAAACCTCACTCCCAATTCACGTCCATCTCCAAACAACCTTTCAAATCTCGGCGTATCATCCGGTGTCGAAATCACCAAAATCTCCCGAATCCCCGCCAGCATCAGCACGGACAACGGGTAATAGATCATTGGCTTATCAAAAATCGGAAGCAACTGTTTGCAGACAGCGACGCTCGCTGGATAAAGTCTTGTCCCGCTGCCGCCTGCTAAAATAATCCCTTTCATAGAAATCTTCTTTCAGAGTTTAGCTAAAATAGTAACCCTTCTACAATATTACACGAAAATCAATTCTTGGAGTTTTTATGGCAAGCGCTTCTAGCCTTTCTCTAGCTGAATTCTACCCAAACCCATGTCCTCGTGCATCGAACTGTCCGGAACAGCATTTCACTCATAAATCTGCCCGCATCCAAATTGACGGTTATCACCGCGACACGCCTTATTTCAAAGTGACGAAAATAGATGAAGACTCCGTAACCATCCAGTGCATTTTCACTACAGAATTTATCCGTCAGTGCGCCATCCAGGGCACGGGAAATGAGAAGAAGTTTGATTTATTCGCGAGAGAATTCTCTCTTCAAGATAAAGCCCTTGCCGAACAGCTCACCGATTCAAAGGGGCAGCTGAATGAGGCTCTAGCAAGCCGCGTTTCTCGACAAATTCAGCCCCTCATTCAAGAATGGAAAAACAAAGGAGGCGTGAGTAGTTGGTGGGATGTTACCTGATCTCTATTCTCAAGCACTAGCGCG
>DATIHQ010000092.1:0-8978 GCA_035480535.1 Chlamydiales bacterium | reverse complement strand
TACCCACGGCTTCACCGATTGCATCGCATCCAACGCCACTCGCTATGAATTTAAAATCATCAATGCGCTCGCCGCTCGCGGAGGCGCTTGGGATCGGGAAGGGCTCTCAAAATTCCTCAATATTGAGAACAACATCCTCGACACATGGGTCGACAGCTGCCGCAAAAAAAGTCTGATTGTCCAAAGTGGCAACACCTATCGCCTTCACCTCCAAAATCCCAAACTCCAGGTCATCCCCGAGACAAAACTCGACCAATGGCTCGTGACGAAACCCACCAAACGCGCTCTTCGCGTCAAAAAGCGCTACCGCGCCACACAAATTGAGACCATCGCCAAAGCCGCCTTTGGCAATGACTTTGCCATCCGCAAAACCCGCGAAGTCTTCCTTCCCGTCTATAGCATTGTCGTCCAAAACCCCGACGGCTCGCAGATGACAACTTACTGGAATGCCCTCAATGGCAAACGCCTCAACGCCCCCCCTTCTGAAATTGAATAGATTCTTGCTCTAAAGGGCAAATTCACGTAACATTTCCCGATATTTATACATGGAAAGATGGCTGAGCGGCCGAAGGCACGTCCCTGCTAAGGACGCGTACCTGTTAAAGGGTACCGAGGGTTCAAATCCCTCTCTTTCCGAAGGAAAGAAAGGAAAACCCAAAAGTTTGGGTTTTCCGTGAGAGGATTTGAAGTGGAGGACGATGTTTTGCCCCCCGCAAAACCGTCCGGAACCGGCCCCGAAAGACGGGCGCTAGCCGCCCGCTTTGAGGGAAATCCCTCTCTTTCCGATTTGTTTCCTGGCGCAATGTTGGACGATTAGGTTGAGGAACACGGGGCCATATTTTTGCCACTTGATGGGGCCTACTCCATTGATTTTTAGCATTTGTTCGTGCGTTGTCGGATAGAATCTGCACATTTCGATGAGGGTGCGGTCTCCGAAAACAACAAAGGCGGGCACGCCCGCTTCCTGGGCATACTTCCGGCGAAGCTGAGAGAGTTCGTTAAAGAGGATCGAGTCGTATTGGAGATCGTCTTTGCGCCTGTCAGTTTTTTCTATTTTCTTGCGGATCATGACTTTTTCTAATCCGCGCACGGTGGTCGGCGATAATGCTGTCCATTTCAATGCGGGACAATCGCCAGATCGCTCTAGAAGGCCTTTTCCAATCAATACGTTGATCAGATAGCGGAGATCTTTTTCTGAGTATTCCGACATTAAGTTGTAAGTCGATAGGCGTTCGTGCCCTTTCTCTAGGATCTCTCTTTTTTTGGATCCCCGTAAAACATCGATGACATGGCTGATGTCGAATTGGTGCTGAAGGCGATAAACGCAGGAGAGGATCTTCTGCACCGCTACTGTTTCATCTAGGAGCTCGGTATTTTCTAAACAGCGATCGCAACCATTGCAATTGGCCGGCGTGTAAGTTTCTCCAAAATAATGGAGGAGAGCCTTGCGCCGGCATTGCGGAGATTGGCAAAGCGAATAGATCTGCTCAGTCTTGGCTTTCGTCATCCGGCGGACGGAAGCGTCGGGCACTTCTTTCAAGAAGAGATTGTAAATCGCGATCTCCTGATAGGAATAGAGCATCAAACACTCGGAAGGGAGATCGTCTCTGCCGGCGCGCCCCACTTCTTGATAATATTGCTCTATGGAGCGAGGCATATCCATGTGGACAATGAAGCGGATGTCCGGCTTATGAATTCCCATTCCAAAGGCCACCGTGGCCACCATGAGAAGCCCTTCTCCATGGAGAAATTCATGCTGCGCTTTAGATCGCTCCCCATCTGACAGGCCGGCATGATATTTGCCCACTTTAAACCCAAATTGGCCCAATTCTGCGTGAGTTTCCTCCACCGTTTTGCGCGTTGCGGCGTAGATGATTCCCGATTCGCCCGAATGTTTGCCCAAAAAACTGCGGAGCTGATCGATTGGAGTCGTTTTCGGCTGGATATGGAACGTTAAATTGGGGCGATCGAAGCTAGCTCTGACGACATAAGGCGTCTGCATGGCTAATTGGGCGATGATGTCGCCCTCCACTTCTTTCGTCGCCGTAGCTGTCAATGCCACTATGGAGCTGGCAGGAAACATCTTTTTCAGAAACGACAATTGCCGATACTCTTGTCTGAACGAATGGCCCCACTGCGAAATGCAATGGGCCTCATCGATCGCAAATAGAGAAATCGGCACTCGCTGCAATGATTGGATGAAATTCGGATCGGAAAAGCGCTCTGGCGCGATGTAGAGCAATTTGAACTTGTCGAGAGTGCCCAGCAGAGATTGGATTTCCTCATAGTGCAAGCTGCTATTGAGAAAGGCGGCTGGCAGGCCGTTTTTGTATAAGCTGACCACCTGGTCTTGCATCAATGAAATCAGGGGCGAGATCACAACGGCGATTCCCGGCATCATCATAGCGGGCAGCTGATAGCAAATCGATTTGCCTGCCCCAGTCGGCAGAATGGCCAGAACATCTCGATGTTCTAAAATCGCCTCTACGATCTCCTTCTGGCAATGCCGAAAGCTATTGTACCCAAAAAGCGCCTTTAGCTGCTCTTCCAGCTGCATATACTGCCTGCGGCTAAGTCTTTAAATTTTTCATCGGCATCTTTTGCGCCCCAGCGCACTGTTCGATCTTGATAACTTCCCTAAGTTGGCTGCGATCTCCACAGTGCTACTGGAACGCAAAATCTCGCCGCCAAAAATTTAAGAACCTACCCGCGGGCAGTATTCCATCCCCCAAGATCGAGGAAAGAGTTTGCTCCTTTTCCCTTTTTTCGTATTTCAAAATTTTTCTGGCCCCCTCAATTCCGAAATCAAAGATCTATTAAAATACGCGTTTATTTGTTATAATCTTATTAAATTTAAAATTAGGTTGTTTATGGCTATAGAAAATATTTCAGGTTTATATTGCAATCGCAATATAACAATAGGAGACGAAGTTGAAACCGATTCCAATCAACCCGACTTAAAAGAATTAGAAGAGCTTTGGGCGCTTCTAAACAAACACGGGGAAGCGCTTCGCCTGGCAGAAAAAGAGAGCCGTTTTGAAGATATGCTTCACCTCCTCGACGATCTCAATGACGCCCTTCCCTCCGATCTCTCATTTAACCCGTTTGCATCTTCACCTTTAGTGCAACCATTGGCGCTCTTCGCTAGGCTCGACCTATTGTTTCGAAAATCAACTCTCCATGAAAAGTTAGGACAAATGGAATTAGCGCTTGAAGATGTAGATCAAGTGACTCAAGTTCTTCAAACAAATAATATCCCTCTCGATTTAGATACATATCATAACCATTCCGCTCTTCGCCGGGGAGCTCTATTATTGACTCTTGGAAGAGGGGAAGAAGCCATCGACACTCTGCGCAATCATCAACCGAAAGACACAGCCACCGTTCTTCTTTATCGATTCCTCGAGCAAAAACTTCATGTTTCACTGCTAACGAATCAGCTGCCCACTGAAAAGAGCGCAGAGTCCCTATTTATGGCGGGTCGTTATGAAGAGGCCGAGCGCCTCTTAGAAGGAAGTTCTTATCAACAGCTTTTGCGCGCCGCCTCCCTTACGATGCTTGGCAGAATAGAAGAGGCCCGCGAAGTGCGCAAGAAAGAGGCGCTTGACAAGTACTATTTGGACGAGGAGTTCCGCCCTGAATACTCGATGCTTCTTATTCTGCACGGCGATCTTCCAGATCCACTGCCATGGAATTACGATACATGGGAATCGTTTTACCATTTCCCCCTTAAGACTTATTGGAACTTGTTTTCATGAACCCTTTTAAAGCATTCGCATTGACGATTTTACTGACGACACAGGCAGTCGCCGAAGAGGAAATTGTTTCTCTCTCTCCTTCAATTATCTCGGAGGAAAAGACACCCCTTCCCATAAGAGAGGCACAAGCTTCAACAGTGAGTACAAATAAAACGATCGTTTATGGTTCTCTCTCTATCATCCCCGGGGGCGGCGTTTCCATTCGAGAACGGCGCGGATCCAAAGGAACTGCCCTTGACTGCAAGATGGGCATGCTCCCCTTTCCCTTTGATACAGTGAGTTGGATTCCAATCGTGTCGGTTGACTATAATTTTCTCTATTTCTCTAAAGATGCTGAAGTCTCCCCCTATTTTTCCTATGGGATTGGCGGCGCCTACATTATTCCCTACATTCCTCTCCGTGCGGGGATCGAATTCGAGCATGGCTTTGTCGACATTGGCGCAAAGTTGGTGATGGGATTTATCCCGTCTCCTGAAATACGAGCCGGAGTCGAGTTTTAACGTGTTAACCGCTAATGGCCACATAGAGCGCAAGAAGGCATAACATCACGCCCATCGCCTTGGAAATCGCAAATTGAAACTGGGCAAAATACTTTCGGAAGAGGCGATGCGTTATAAGAAAACAAAGAAATACAAACCATCCTAAGCTAACAACGAGAATCACAGCTCCAAAAGTAGCTTTCTCAAGCAAGCTCATCCCGGGATCAATAAACTGCGTGAAAAGACTCAGCAGAAATAGTGTGCATTTTGGGTTGAGTAAATTGCAGAGAAATCCTGCGACGAAAGAGCGGTGCCCCTTCTGAGTTTGCGTTTCTTTAGAAGCTCCTTCAGGACCTATTTTCTCCCTCAAAAGCATTACGCCTAGATAGAAAAGATATCCAGCCCCTAAGTACTTCAGTAGGTAGAAAAGAGAAGGTGATTCAACGATCACCAGCGCAATCCCCAAAACACAATAGGTGAGATGGATCATGAGGGCGCAAGCCACGCCCAAAGCGCTGAAAAGGCCGCTCCGAAAATTGCCCGAAAGGCAATTTTTCGTAACAACGGCAAAGTCAGGCCCTGGGCTCATAGCCCCCAAAAGGGCAACCAAAGCAATCGTTGAAAACTTTGCAATATCCATAAAGTTACCAAGAGGATAGCAAACCCTATGATTTCGCAACAATTGAGATGTCGGCGATTTGTTCGATTTCTCCCAAGCGATCCCACGCGGCCCACGTCTCTACAATTTTCCCCTCTTCGTTAAAGCGGTAGATATGTGTCCCATCCAGATTGATTTCCCTGTAAGTCGGCGGGAGATCTTGTGTTCCTCCGGCGATTCGAAGTCCCTTGCGCTCTCCAGTCTGCTTTCCTTGCACGCTCCATCGCACAACGACTTTATCCCCTACAGCGAATACATCGTGAATTTGATATTGCGCGTCTGGGTAAGCTACGGCATAGCCCATATTCATCTTTTTTGTCGCCGCAATGCCTCTGGTTTCTTGCCCGCTTGCAGGACCGTGAATCCAAATATCTTCGGCGACGATCTCCTCATAGATCGAGTAATCGTGTTTGAAATAACGAAGAATCTGCTCTATATTCCGTTGACAAATCTTTTCTTGATTAGAAATCATGTAATTATACTCATAATTTGGGGTTTGTTGGCAGTTTGTATCCACAAAAATTCTCCTATTAATAAAACGGTATAAGCATACGATTTTATCTGGCTATCCTTCTTGCCGTAATTAATACGGTGGCTATCGGGGCTAGGGTTGCTATAAACTGTGGATATGAAGAAGAACGTTGAGTTAGTGCGCTGCTTATTTGAAGAGCAGGCGAGTCGAGATGATATCTCTTTGTATGATCAACTGATTTCTGAAGAGGTTGAGCTCTATGGCCCGGCCAGCGGTCAGGTAGTCAAAGGGCTCACCGCGCTAAAGAAGATCGATCGGGGCTATCACAGAGCTTATCCTGGCGCAAAGTTTAAGATAGAAGAGATCTTTGCCCATGGCGATCAAGTGATTGTCCGCTGGACATGCAAGGGGAGGCATAAAGAAGGTCATAAAGGAATTACGCCGAAGAAAAAGGAATTTGCCATTTGGGGCCTCAGTATCTACCGCATTGCCAAAGGGAAAATTCAGGTCATTCGGCAATTTTGGGACCGGCTTGGAATCCTCGAGCAGATCGGCGAAGTCCATGTCAGCACAGACCCCGTAGAGCCTGGCTATTACGCCAAGCTTTTAAAAGATCTCGGCATGGAAAAGGTTTTGGAAAAAGCCTCCCTTCTTTCCAAGAGAGAAAGGGACTGTTTGGAGCTTTTGCTCCAAGGCAAGACAGCAAAAGAAACGGCGGCCCTCCTCAATCTTTCGCGCCGCACAGTGGAATCCTATTTCGAAAACATGAAAAAAAAGCTAAAGTGTTCCAATAAAGGGGAGCTCTTTTCAGCCGCAGAGCTCTTAAAAAAACTCGAGTTGCTCTGATAGAATACCGCGATTGACCAACTCTTTCAGAATGGCGTCTACAGTTTCAAATTGAATTGCCTGAATGCCTAGTTTCTGAGCTTCATCTACATTAGCCTCTTGGTCATCGATAAGCATCAACTGGGAGGGATTAAAGCCGTGCTGCATCCATTCCATTTCCCAAGCTTCTTGCCGCTCCCCCGGGTCTTTTGGACAATGAACGATGTGATCGAACATATTTCTAAACGGCTCGATGAGATCGAGATTTTCGGGGCGAATATTCGTAATTAGATCTACTTCATAATGCATTTGGCGTAAGTGTTTAACAAGCTCCAGCATGCCCGGGATTTCATGGATCGAATTTCTTTTGACTTTGCGATATTCTTCTAAGCGTTCGGGGGTGAGGAGAATCTGATATTCGAGCGCTTTCTGCGTTAGATAGTCGATCTCTGAAGGGTGAAGCTGCATCCAGCGAAAGTAAGGAGAATCTTGTAGAGACTCCGCAGGAAAACCTAGCTTTTCTACAAGATAGGCCAACTGCATTTGCCTATCTGGAGAGGCCATTACGCCGCCAAAATCAAAATAGATCACCTTTGGCTGAATGGGCGCAAGAATATTTGCTAAAGAGGCAAGAAGAGAGATAAGAATCATGGTTCCAGCAAGTTTACTTCTAATTTCTTTTTCCCTTAAAACGTTTTTTGCTATCGTCTTTTTTTATGGCAGATCTGGAAAAGAAAACTCGCGTTCCTCCCAATTCCAAAGAATCTGAGATGATGGTCCTCGGATGCATGCTCACGAGCGTGAATGCGCTCAATATTGGCTCTGACAGCCTCGATGAATATAACTTTTACTACACAGAGCACCAGGTCATCTACACTGCGCTGAAAACAGCGTATCGCTCCGATAAACCTGCTGATATCCATCTCATCAGCGAAGAGTTAAAGCGCCAAGGCAAATTAGAAACCGTTGGGGGCATTAGTTATCTAACCACGCTGGCCCAATATGCAGGAACCTCGGCGTTCATCGAAGAGTACATCAATTTAGTTCGGGAAAAGTCTGTTTTGCGGCAGATGATTTCCACATCGCAAATTATTGAAAAAACTGCCCTCGAAGATCCCCCCGATGTGTTTGCCGTGCTCGATCAGGCGCAAACCAACTTCTTCAACATTTCGCAGCAGAACCAAAGTAAAGCGGGCGTCTCGATTAAAGATGTTCTCACAGGCTTAAAAGCAGAATCTAAACTCCCTTACCTGAAAGAACTAGAAGCGCGTCAACAATCTTATCGAGAAAAAGGGCCGGATGAAGCAAAGATCACAGGAATCCCCACCCACTTTGTCGATCTAGATAAAATGCTCAATGGCTTTGGCAATTCCAATTTGATCATCCTCGCCGCAAGACCAGCGATGGGAAAAACCGCGATCGCCACGAATATCGCGGAGAATATTTGTTTCAAGAATAAGATCCCCGTAGGCGTCTTTTCCCTTGAGATGAGCGCTACGCAAATGGTCCATCGAATGATTTGCTCTCAGGCAGAGGTGGAATCGGATAAAATTCAAACGGGCTCACTCAATGGCTCTGAATATCAGCGCGTAGTCGCGGCGGTCAACTCGATGCAAAAGCATGTCATGGTCATCGACGATCAGCCAGGACTGAAAATCACCGATCTACGCGCCCGCGCACGGCGCATGAAAGAAGCTTACAACGTCGGCTTCATCATCATCGATTATCTCCAATTGCTCTCAGGCTCTGGAAATATGCGCTCGATTGAAAATCGACAGAACGAAGTCTCTGAAATCTCTCGTCTTTTGAAAAACTTAGCACGGGAACTCAATATTCCCGTGCTTTGTGCTGCCCAGCTCTCCCGTAAAGTGGAAGAGCGGCAAGGCCACCGCCCCATGTTAAGCGATTTGAGAGAGTCGGGGAGTCTGGAACAGGATGCGGACGTCGTTATGATGCTTTTCCGGCGCGATTACTATGATAAATACGATAAGCCAGGCATGGCGGAGATCATCATCGCAAAAAACCGGCATGGCCCTGTGGGCGATGTGCAACTTACCTTTCGGAAGGAAATCGGCCAATTTGCCAATTACTCCCCCATTCACTCTCAAGGGGATGTCGCCAAATCCAATAAAGAAGCCTTTTCCTCCTTCTCCCCAGATGACAATTAAATACTTTAGAACAGCCAAAGGCTTTACTTTTTGGGGTCGATCTCGTAAACTGTCCTTAACTTTTTAGAAAAGGGAGTTTATGTCCTCAGTAAAGAAAAAAAGACGAGCTAAAATCGCCCGCCATAAGAGAAAGAAAAGACGCAGACGCGATAGACATAAGAAAAAATAGTCTTTAACTGCTTTAGGACCCCTATTCAAAAGATGATTTTGGTAGGGGTTTGCTATTTATGTGGAAATATCCAAAAATTTTTGACGTGTTGGTGATCGGCGCTGGCCATGCAGGCTGCGAAGCGGCGTACGCAGCTGCCCGAATGGGGGCTCAAACTCTGCTATTGACGATGAATTTGGACACGATCGGCAAGATGAGCTGCAATCCGTCGGTGGGGGGGACGGCGAAGGGGCATATGGTGAGGGAAATCGATGCGCTGGGAGGCCTGATGGGCAAGGTGGCGGATCGAAGGAGTATCCAATTTCGGATGTTGAATGCCTCGAAAGGCCCTGCTGTGAGATCGCCCCGCTCCCAGGCCGATAAGGCGGGATATGCCCTGGAGATGAAACATCGGCTGGAGAAGACTGAAAACCTGGAAATTCAGCAGGGAACGACCGAGTCATTGGTGG
>DATIHQ010000091.1:0-5998 GCA_035480535.1 Chlamydiales bacterium | reverse complement strand
GGATAGTCTACCAACTTGATAACTATTGATGCTTGAAAAAAAATCTTTATTGGCGCGCTGGCGGGAACAATTTTGGCCCATTGAACGATATGAGCTGAAAAAAATTCTCCCGCTGTTTTTCCTGAAATTCTTCATCGCGTTCACCTATGGGGTTTTGACGACGATGAAAGATGCGTTCGTCGTCACGGCCGAAGGTTCCGGCGCCGAGGTGATTCCCGTTCTAAAGGGATGGATCGTCTTGCCGATCGCCATGGGAGTCACGCTGCTCTATTCAAAGCTCACCAATCTTTTCAAGCGATCGACTCTTTTCAATGGCATCATCCTCTTCTTTATGGCCTTTATTTTTCTCTATGGCTTTGTCCTCTATCCAAATCTAGATGCCCTTTCTCCCCACACTTCCGCCGATAAACTCCTCCACTTTTTAGGACAGGAAAACGCCCACTGGGTCTCCATTTACCGCAATTGGATCCAATCGGTCTTTTTCGTCATGACCGAACTCTGGGGCCAGGTGGTCTTTTTCCTCCTCTTTTGGGGTTTTGTGAATCACATCTGCAATTTCAATGAGGCGAAAAGATCGTACAATCTCTTCCTCGCAGGAGGCGATCTCGCCCTGATTGTCACCGGCCCGCTCGTAGTCTATTTCACCAGCAAAGCGGTCCACTTCCAAGACGCGCTGCAAAACCTCACTCTTTGCACTCTTTTCTTTGGCGCCATGATCCTTCTCTTTCATTGGCAACTGACCCGTTCTCTGAAGAAAGATGAGAGGCTCTACCAACCCGAAAATCAAGGAGTGGAGCTGGAACAAAAGACGAAACTCTCGCTTCTCGACAGTTTAAAATTCATCGTCCGCTCCAAATATCTCCGCTGCATTGCGATGATGGTCGTGGGCTACGGCCTTGTGATCAACCTGACTGAAGTGACCTGGAAGGCAAACCTAAAACTCGTCTACCCAGAAACGGGCGATTATCAGGCCTTTATGGCCTCCATGGGCTCTGCCATTGGCGTGATCTCGCTCGTCGTCTCCCTCTTTTTTAGCGGGGTCGTCGTCCGCCGCCTAGGATGGCACTTTTCCGCCCAAGTCACCCCCATCGTCGTCGGCGTCTCCAGCCTGATTTTCCTCTCCCTTTTTCTCTTCCGCGACCTGCTAGGCCCCCTCGCCGATTTCACCCCCCTCATGGCGATTGTCCTCTTTGGCGCCTTCCAAAATAGCATCAGCAAAACGATGAAATACACCTTCTTTGACTCAACCAAGGAGATGGCCTTCATCCCGTTGGACCAAGAATCAAAAGTCAAAGGAAAGGCGGCCATCGACGTCATTGGCTCCCGCCTGGGCAAATCGGGCGCCGCCTGGATCCAGATCCTCTTCATTCAAATCGCTGGAACAGGCTCCGTCCTCTCGATCACCTCTTACCTCCTCCCCCTGATCGGCTTCACCCTCCTCTTCTGGATCCTCTCCGTCCGCTCCCTCAATAAACAGCTGGAAACCAGCCAAGAACCAGAAACCTGATCCGGTTGCAAAACTCGCTTTCCTGCACAAATTTGATGATTTTGGCCCCGGTTCGCGCTCGGCGTAAATTGACATATCCGAAGGGCCATAGGCAATTTACGACGGGACCGAATCCGGGGGCAAAAGCGCGGATTTGGGCTGAAATTGGGGTTTTGCAACCGGATCACATAATAATCTTTATTTTACACATTATTTTTAAATAACGTTCTGTTAAAATAATTCCGATGTATAAACTATGCACCGGAAATAAACACAAATTTAAAGAATTCTGCGAGCTTCTTTCTCTCGAAGGGATCGAGCTATCCCAGATTTCCCAAGACCTGCCGGAGATCGAAGCCGATCCCCTCAGCGTCGTCGTGCATAAAGCCTCCCAGCTCCCCGAAGGCATCCTCGTCGATGACACTTCGCTCGACATCGAAGGCGCCGCCATTGGCGTCAACATCCGCTGGCATCTCGACAACCTGGACAACTACATTGGCAAAAAGGCCCTCTGGACCGTCCTCCTCGCCTATCGCAAAAAGGAGACAGTCTACATTTTCCGCGGCCAAGTTCCCGGCACCCTCGTCCTCCCCAAAGGCGATACTGGCTCGGGCTTTGACTTCCATTTCCTCCCCGACGGCTCGATCCACACTCTCGCCCAATCGCGCCCCTTAAGTCTCAATGCCCGCGCCATCGCGCTCCGCTCTCTCCTCGACAACGACCCCCACGCCGAACTCCCCCCGATCACGTCTTGGTCCGGCCCCTGGCAAAAATTCGAGCCCGAGCCCGCGTGCGAGCCCGAGCCCGATTTTGGCACCCGCTAATCGGGCACGCACGCGGGCTCGGGCTCGGGCTCGAAAAAACTCACCCCGCCTTTTTCCTAACAATTTTTTTCCTGAATCGCTATAATCCAGTGTTATTTTCGGATCCTTCTTATGTCTAAACAGAAAATCTGGATTGGCGCACACACTTCCGCCGCAGGCGGCGCACCTTATGCCCTTTTACAGGGAAAAGAGATCGGCGCCAGCACAATTCAGCTATTCACCAGCAATCAGAAACAATGGAATAGCCGCAAGATTAGCCAAGAAGAGGTCGATCTTTGGTTTGCCACACTCGCTGAAACAGACATCCAAAAGGTGATGAGCCACGATAGCTATCTCATCAATCTGGGCTCCCCAGATCCAGTCATTCTCGAGAAGAGCCGCAGGGCGTTTCGCGAAGAGATCGAGCGGTGCCATTTACTGAAAATTCCCTATCTGAACTTCCATCCTGGCGCCGCGACGAAAGGAACCGTAGAAGAGTGCATTGAGAGAATTGCGGAAAGTCTTCTGGAGATGGAAGAGCTGGTTTTGCAGGGCCCCACGCGTCTTCTTTTAGAGGCGACGGCTGGGCAAGGGACGAGCATCGGCCACCGCTTTGAACAGCTTGCGGCCATCATTGGGCTCGTGCGGGGGAAAATTCCGCTCGGCGTGTGCATCGATACATGCCATGTTTTTGTCGCAGGCTACGACATCCGCACGGTAGAGGGATGTCAGAAAATGCTCGAAGAATTCGATCGAGTTGTTGGATTAAAATATCTTTGCGCGTTCCATCTCAATGACTCGATGAAGGAACTCGGCTCCCGCGTCGATCGCCACGCCCACATCGGCGAGGGAAAAATCGGCAGTGAGGCGTTCCGGTTTCTCATGAGCTCCCCAATCACGCGCGATCTACCCAAATACTTGGAGACCCCCGATGGCCCTGAAAATTGGAAAAGAGAAATCGTCCTTCTCCGCGACTATGCAGGAAAATATGAGACTTAAAATAAAACAAATCCTCCATGCAAAAAATCCGTCAGAGTTGATCGGAAAAAAAGTCACTGTCTATGGCTGGGTGCGCACCATCCGCGATCAAAAGAGCTTTGCCTTCATCGAGATGAATGATGGGTCGACTCTTGGAAATCTGCAGGTGATCGCCGATCCCACCATTCCCGGTTACAAAGAGGCGTTTAAAGATCTCGCCACCGGCGCTTCTCTCTCCGTCGCCGGCGAGCTTGTCGAAAGCCCCGGTAAAAACCAGGCGCTGGAACTGCGCGCCGCTGAAATCCACGTCTTCGGCCCCTGCGATCCCACAAAATATCCGCTCCAAAAAAAGCGGCACACGTTTGAATTTCTCCGCACGATCGCCCATCTTCGTCCCCGCACCAACACACAAGGCGCCGTCCTGCGCGTCCGCAATGCCCTCGCCTTTGCGACCCACCTCTTTTTCCAGCAGCGCGGCTTCCTCTATATTCAAACGCCCTTCATCACCGGCTCCGACGCCGAAGGAGCCGGCGAAATGTTCCGCGTCACTACCTTGGCGAAAGGGGAAACCGATGATTCAAAAGACTTTTTCGGCAAACCGGCCTATCTCACCGTCTCGGGACAGCTCGAAGGAGAAATCATGGCCTGCGCCCTCTCCGACATCTACACCTTCGGTCCCACTTTCCGCGCTGAAAACTCCAATACTTCCAGGCATTTGGCCGAATTCTGGATGATTGAGCCTGAAATGGCCTTTGCCGATCTGAAAGCCAATATGGAATGCGCTGAAAGCTACCTAAAATTCTGCATTCAATATGCGCTCGACAACTGCGCCGAAGATCTCCAATTTTTCGACCAGTTCATTGAAAAAGGGCTTCTCGAGCGCCTCCGCCACGTCGCGTCCACTCCTTTTGCCCACATCCCCTACACGCAGGCAATTGAAATCCTCAAGAAAGCGCCCAAGAAATTTGAATTCCCCGTTGCGTGGGGCACTGATCTGCAATCGGAACATGAGCGCTACCTTGCGGAAGAGTATGCAAAAAAACCGGTCATCGTCACCGACTATCCCGCCCGCATCAAATCCTTTTATATGCGCACCAATCCCGATGGCAAAACAGTCGCTGCCATGGACGTCCTCGTCCCTAAGATTGGGGAAATCATCGGCGGCTCGCAGCGCGAAGAGCGGCTCGAGGTCCTGGAGAAAAGAATCGCCGAATATGGGTTGAAGAAAGAAGATTATTGGTGGTATCTCGAGCTGCGCGAATATGGCTCCGTCCCTCACGCCGGTTTTGGCCTCGGCTTCGAGCGGCTCGTCCTCTTCGTCACAGGGATGGAAAACATCCGCGATGTGATCCCATTCCCGCGCTTCCCCGGTCATGCAGAATTTTAAGAATTAACCACCGAGAACACCGAGAATAAATTCTAGTGCATTAAATTCTTTCTTCTTCTAAAGTCCTACCCCTTTCAAAATTGGAGAAAGGATATGGCAGCAGTAGCACCCGCCTTACCAGGAAATTATCATCTAAGAGTGACTCCCCATAGTGTCGAAATGGGCGGCGAAGTGATTGACTCCGGCAATCCTGATTCCATTGAAGTCCATGAGTCTCCAGGGGGAAACCAATTCGTTCGCATTCGCTCAACCGACGCCATGGGATTGCTCGGAAAAGAGTGCGTTCTTGATTTTTACCTTCAAAATAAAGTCTCTGATTTCGTTCGTGGATTCATCGAACAAACAAAAGCCACTTTCAAGCTCTGCGCAAACCTGATTAAACCCGAGATAAAAGTCGTGTTTGGTAAAGAAATAAAATCTCAAGGCTATATGCGGATAAAATTCGAAACTTCAACTGCCTGCAAGGCCTTTAGCTGGATCGCCCCCATTTATTTTCCAGCGTTTGACTTAAAGATGAATGAAACCGAATTAGAGCTAACAGGTCCAGTATGCAATAAACCGCCAGATCTGAACGGAAGTCTCGATCTCTTAGATGCACGCACTGGCGGAGCCGTAAACGAGCTTCTCTATGCGAACCACGATCATCGATTCCCCGGCACCCCTCCCGTCATAAAGGCTCTTCCTCCTATTCCAGATTTTCACAATCGCCCTGCTCATTATCATTTTACCCCCATCGGAATTTTTAAAGATACGTATGTGAAAGCAACAGTTTGTTATGAGTCAAGGCCTTTAGATCCTTTCAAGAAGACCGCACAAGCAGATCAAGATTTCTTGGAAAGTGTGATTGCAATCCTAGAGAAACATTTTGGGACTGCTGGCAAATGGCATGAAGAACTGCTCAGGCGTCTAGATGCAGGACAACCGAATACGAGCCTGGAAATGGAAACGATAAACAATTTACTCGATTCCCCATCCAATGCTCCCCAGGTAACCCTAAAGAAAAAACTAGAAGTCCAAAAAGAAATCCAAGCCTTCATTAAAAAGTGTGAAGAAGAGGCAACTCATGGCTAACCCAGCATCAGGAAACTACTCACTAGAAGTAACTCCCCACTCTGTAAGAATGGGGCAATATTCTTCCATTGCCACGGGGGACCCTCTTGCCTTTGATGTGAGAGAAAACAACACTGTTTGTGTTTGGTCAACCAACGCGATGGGAATCTATGGGAAAAGAATTTGCTCCTTCGATTTTCAACTGCAAACTCCAGAAAAAGTAGAGGACTTTGTCCGCGAATTGCTGAAACAAACAAAGGCGGGCCTTTTCCTTGCTGCAGGTCTGATTCGACC
>DATIHQ010000090.1:0-6039 GCA_035480535.1 Chlamydiales bacterium | reverse complement strand
TGAGCGTGTCCGTGATAGAATCAATAGCCTTCTGTTTTTTACTTGGCGCCACTTCTAAAAGGGGAAGCATCTGAAATTCTTGAGAATCCGCACTCCCCTCATATTCACCGTGCGGCCCATAAAATTTCGTCACCGTCCCATAAGCTAAAGCTGACGATAGGCAGCCTGCAAGAACGACTAAATTAAAAAAAAATTTCATGATTACCTCTTTTTTAATTATTATCCCCAAAAACCAGGATTTCATGTCAGTCTAAATGATTTTTTGAGAAAGCAAATTGCTTCTATCAAGAATTCTATTTTGATGATTCAAACTGACTCTTTCGATAATAGTTCTCTACTTTCATTCTAAGGAGAATTCAATGAAAACGAGATTGTTTGCCCTGATCATATCCGCGACCGCTGCTCTTCTTATGAGTACATCAGTTGGGGTACATGCCTCTCCACCACTAAAGACCGAGGCAGATATCGTCTATATTACTAAAACAGGTTCAAAGTATCACCGCCATAGCTGTATGCATCTTCGTTATTCAGCTATTCCCATAGAGCGGTACAAAGCGCTCCAAATCAATTATGAGCCCTGTAAGGTTTGCCGACCTTAAGCTTAGTGATTGCGCAAATTTTACATACTAGATCGGAAAAACTGGCATAAAAGGGACTAGTCCGGTAGAAATTGGTCTCAAATGGAGAAAGCGGTTGGCATTTTGGGGGCCGCGGAGGGCGAAGCCACCCGACGGGGTGTCGAGTCTACTCTAAGACATAGACGCCTTCTAGTCCTCTGTATCTTTCTTTGTAGTCGAGACCGTAGCCAACCACAAAAAGATTCTCAATCGGAAACAGCACATAATCCGGGCGATAATCTGTGACATGAGGCACATTCTTCGAAAGAAGAACCAAACTCTTCAAAGTACGAGGATGTTTTTCCCGCAAAGCACTCACAAGAGCCTGCATCGTGTGCCCCGAGTCGAAGATGTCATCCACAAGAAGAACATCGCGATTATGAATATGCAGCCGGTCCAATCCAATAATCTGGAGCTCGCCGCGCTGTTTGCCGCCGGCGCCGTAGCTGGAACACTGGACATATTCGACGTCGAGGGGCAGGTCGAGCTTGCGGATGAGGTCGGCAGTGAGGCAAAGGGCGCCTTTAAGGACCATGACGATGACGAGGTCTTTGCCATTGTAGTCTCGCTGGATCTGCCCAGCGGCGAGAGTGAGTTTTTCGGAAATCTGATCTTGAGAGATGAGCAATTTAGTCTTTTCGGGGTCCATACTCTCAGCGGGTAAAGTTGCAGCCTTCAGCAATAAGCTGATCAATATAAGTGATCGTGTAATCATTGTTTAAAAACCTTTTGTCTTCAAGCATGTATTGGTGGAAAGGGATTGTTGAGTGGACGCCGGCGATGTGGAATTCGCGGAGGGCGCGTTTGGCGTGGGCAATGGCTTCTTCGCGGTTGCGCCCTTTTACGATGAGTTTGGCTATCATGGAGTCGTAGTTGGGGGGGATGCGGTAGCCGCCGTAGCAGGCGCTGTCAATGCGGACGTGGGGGCCGCCGGGGGGGATAAAGTGTTCGAGTTGGCCGGGGGAGGGGGCGAATTGCTGGGCGGGGTTTTCGGCGTTGATGCGAAATTCGATGACGTGGCCGCGGAGTTCAATGTCTTTTTGCTTCCAGGGGAGCTTTTCGCCGCGGGCGATGCGGATTTGTTGCTGAACGAGGTCGAGGCCGGTGAGCTCTTCGGTGACGGTGTGCTCGACTTGGATGCGGGTGTTGACTTCCATGAAGTAGAAGTTTTTCTCTTCGTCGAGGAGAAATTCGACGGTGCCGGCGGAGGAGTATTTGGCTGCGCGGACGATGTCGACGGCACATTCACCGACTTTCTTGCGGAGGCTTGAGTTGATGATGGGGCTGGGGGCTTCTTCAATGAGTTTCTGTCGGCGGCGCTGGATGGTGCAGTCGCGCTCGAAGAGATAGACGTAATTGCCGTGTTTGTCGCCCATGACTTGCACTTCGATGTGGCGAGGGTTGACGATCATTTTCTCGAGGTAGACTTCGGGGTTATTGAAGCTGACTTCGGCCTCGGCGCGGGCGGCGATGAACTTTTTAACGAAGTCTTCTTCGGAATAGGCGATGCGAATCCCTTTTCCGCCGCCGCCAGCGACGGCTTTAATGAAGATGGGAAAACCGAATTTATGGGCTTCTCGGAGGCCGGCGTCGACGTCTTGGACAATGCCGTCGGAGCCGGGAATGATGGGGCATTTAACGCTTTTGGCGGTGGCTTTCGCGGCGGCTTTGTCGCCGAGGAGGGCAATGGCTTGGGAGGGAGGGCCAATGAAGGTGAGGCCGGAACTTTCACAGATGGAGGCAAAGTTGGCATTTTCGCTGAGGAAGCCGTAGCCGGGGTGAACAGCGTCGGCGCCGGTGATCTCACAGGCGGCGATGAGGTTGGAGATTTTCAGATAGGATTTTGCTGAGGGAGCCTCTCCAATGCAGATGGCCTCATCGGCGTGATGGACGTGCATCGCCTCAGCGTCGACTTCTGAATAGACAGCAACCGTCTGCAGCCCTAGATCGTGGCAGGCTCGGATGATCCGTACGGCAATTTCGCCGCGATTGGCAACGAGCACTTTCTGCATCAGGTGATCCGTAGGAGGCGGGTTCCAAACTCAACAGGTTGGGCGTTATCATTGAGGATTTCTGCGACGACGCCATTGACGCCTGCTTTGACTTCGTTCATTACTTTCATCGCTTCGATGATGCAAACGACGGTGTTTTCATTCACTTTATCGCCGATTTTCACGAAAGAGGGCTGGTCGGGTGCGGGACAAGAATAATAGGTGCCCACCATAGGAGAGGTGACGTAGGCGCCGGGGGCGTCAGGTTGAGGAGCGTGGTGGCCGTGGCCGCCTCGTTCGCCTTTGAGGGGAAGTTCTGATTGAAAGGCCGATTCATTGGTGGTTTCTGGAGCGACGCGGATGGAGCGGGGTTGGGGAAGATCTTTTTCGAGGTGAAGCTCGAAATCCCCTTTCTTATAGACAATCTTTCGTAATTTACTCTCCTCTAACCAACTGATTAATTTCTTGATTTCGTCAAAATCCATCTACACCCTTTGAATGTATTCATTGACTTGCGTATCCACTTTGATGACATCGCCGCTTTCAATAAAGAGAGGCACTTCGAGCTTGGCTCCTGTCTCCAAAACAGCCTTCTTGGTGGAGCTAGAGCGGGCAGCGCTATCGCCTGGCTCTGTTTTCACGACCATGATCTCCAAGAACTGGGGCAGCTCGATGGCGAAAATTGTGTCGCCATAAAACATCGCCTTGACTTGTATGCCTTCTTTAAGAAAATGGACTTTATCCGCGAGAATCGAAGCGGGTACAAGTACTTGTTCTAAATTGCCGATATCGAGAAAGAGATATTCTTTCCCTTCGGGATATAAAAATTCGAGGGTTCGCTCCACCAGGGAAACTTCCTGGACGGTTTGATCCACCTTGAAGTTCTTTTCGATGATCTCATCGGTGATCAGATTGCGCAATTTCGTTTTGACAAAGGGAGTCCCCTTAGCCACTGTGACCTTCACGCTCGATTCGACACGGAAAATCTTGCCGTCGATATTGAGGGTCATTCCCGGAGTGATCTGATTCGCAGTTGTCATCTTATAATTCCTTTCAGTTCGCTAAGATCGGAAATGGCATAATGGATCCATTTCTCACATTTAGCTTGTGCCCCTCGCCCCCACCGCATATGGATCGTCTTAAAACCCAGCTCATAGGCCGGCATTAAGTCCATCGCAATGCGATCTCCACAGACCCAAACTTGGGCAGGAGTCACAGAAAATTCTTTAAGAATTCCTTCATAATAAGGTTTTTTTATCGAATCTTCGGGGATAGCTATCTTACTAAAAATTGAAGGTTCAATACCAGCTTTTTTCAACTTCTCCCGCTGGAACGGAGGGTGCCCCCCCGTTACGAGAGCCAGTGTATGGGATTTGCGGTAAAATTCTAATATTTCTTTTGCATGAGGCGTGGTTGGGATGGTGAAATCGGCAGGAAGCGGCGTAATCATTTCTTCAAAGGCCTTCTCCGCCAGTTTGGGGTCGCCCCCTCGCTTTGCGACAAAGCGATGCAGCGTATCTTTGGATCGGGGGCAGTTTGCATTGATCTCCATCAATTCGGCATACGCTGCAGAAAAATCTTGAATGGGGAGACCTTCTGCCATGAGCCGCTTTAGACACTCCTTCATTTTAAAGGGAGTGACCTTGCCCGATGTGTCAATCAGCGTGTCGTCGAGATCAAAGATGATCAACAATCTTCATTAACTCCTGCGCCAATTTTTTCGAATCGTGGCGAATCAAATTCCTCTTGATCAGCTCCCGCTTAGGTTCTTCCGCTACATAGCCGAGCAGATCGGCGAAAATCACCCGATCGTCATTCTCCAGATCATTTTCCACAAGATCCCCTTCGGCTGAATAGACCTCGATGAGTTCTTTGTTGGGTTTTTGAATGTTGATGAGAATGTGATCGAAAATATCGCGCCCTAAAAATCGGACCAGCTCTCCAAGATAATGGGAAGTTTTAAAACCGGTCGTCTGCCCTTTGCGGTTCATGAGATTGACGACAAACACTTTCTTCGCATCGCTATTGCAAATCGCCTCGCAAACCCCTTCGACTAAAAGATTGGGAATCAATGAAGTGTGCAGCCCGCCAGGCCCAAGGACAATCAGATCGGCATTGCTAATCTCCTCAATCACGCGGGGGTTCACTTTAGGAAAAGGTTCGAGATAAATGGTCTTGTACCCCTGATCGATCTCCTGAGAGAGATAGATCTCCTTCTCCCCTTCCAGAATCTTTCGGTTGTTCAGCACCATTTTCAGCCGCACTTGGTGCGTGGTCACGGGGACGACTTTTCCCTTGATATTGAGAATCTTGCCCGCTTCCTCCACTGCCTTTTCAAAACTTCCCGTCACCTTCTCCAATGCAGAAAGGAGAAGATTGCCAAACGAATGACCTCCCAATCCCCCATTTTCAAAGCGGTAGTTCATCAGCGAACGAAGAAGACGGCTTGAATTGGAAAGGGCGACCAAACACTGCCGCACATCGCCCGGCGGCAAAACGCCCAATTCATCGCGCAAAATCCCAGTGCTTCCCCCATCATCGGCCATCGAGACAATCGCAGTGAGATCGAGAAGGTATTTTTTCAGGCCGCGCAACACGACGAAGTTCCCTGTTCCCCCGCCGATCACCACCACTTTTTTGGATACGCCTCGAATCATTCTGCCGATTTCCTCAACGTTGCGATCGCCTTAGCTAAATCAGGTTGAGAAAATAAATAGTGGCCGCTGACGAACGAGTTGGCCCCCGCCTTGGCGCAGAGCTTGGCCGTCTCGGGATTGATCCCTCCATCCACTTGAATCTTAATCCCATCTCCAGCCGCCTTTCGGGTCAGCTTAATTTTATCCACCACTTTGGGCATAAATTCCTGCCCACCAAACCCAGGACTCACCGTCATCAGCAAAACCAGATCGCATTTATCCAGGTATTTTACAGCCATTGAAAAGGAAGTTTCGGGGCGGAAGGCAACGCCCGCTTCCTTGCCGCATTTCCGGATAAAATTAATCGTATCTTCCACATCTTCAGTCGCTTCAAAATGGAACGTGATCCGATCGGCGCCTGCCTGGACAAAGGCTTCAATAAAATCATAAGGGTTATAGATCATCAAATGGACATCGAGAAACAGCGGCGTAGCTCTATTGATTGCCGCCACCGCCCTCGGCCCCAATGTTAAATTGGGAACAAAATGGCCATCCATGATGTCGATATGGATTTCATCGGCGCCAGCCGTCTCAATGCGCTTTGCCTCATCGGCAAGATGGCCAAAATCCCCCGACAAAATCGAAGGACAAATCTCGACTCGTTTCATAGCCCCAAAAATGACCTTTAATGTATTATACTAGCCGAGGAAACATGTTCTGCACAAGAGTTGCGAAAGATTTTTATTCTGAGAGCCGCGGCGCCATTTGTTTTTGCGAATGGGAAAACCGCCTTCT
>DATIHQ010000089.1:0-26480 GCA_035480535.1 Chlamydiales bacterium | reverse complement strand
TCTCAAAGAAGTCTATCCCATCCTCAAGGAATCGGCTCAATTCTATCTGGATTTTCTTGTTCGAGAGTCCCGATTTGGCTATCTTGTCACAGCCCCGTCGAGCTCTCCAGAGAATCGCTTTTTTCTTCCCAATCGGCAAGCCTACTCCATCTGCATGGGGCCGAGCATGGATCAGCAGATCATCTGGGATCTTTTTACCCACACCAGTCAAGCGGCAAAACTCAATAACGACCTAGAATTTGCAGCAGAACTCGATCGAGCTCGTTTGCAATTAGCGCCTCCTCGCGTCGGCAAATATGGACAAATCCAGGAATGGCTGGAAGATTTTGAGGAACCCGATCCAGGCCATCGCCATATGTCCCATCTCTTTGCTCTTTATCCAGGCAATCAGATCTCTCTCTCCAAGACGCCAGAGCTCGCAAAAGCCGCGCGCAAAACCCTCGAGCGGCGCTTACAGCATGGCGGAGGTCAGACCGGATGGAGTCAAGCGTGGATCATCAATTTCTGGGCCCGTTTGGGAGATGGGGAGAAGGCACATGAACATTTAAACGCCCTGCTCACCCAAACGACATTTTCAAATCTCTTCGACAATCACCCCGCAGAGCCGAGAGCTGTGTTTCAAATCGACGGCAACTTTGGAGGCACCGCGGGAATTGCAGAAATGCTTCTTCAGAGCCACGAAGAAGAGATTCACCTTCTGCCCGCAAAACCCGCTGCTTGGTCGACGGGGCATTACAAAGGATTGCGCGCGAGAGGCGGCGTAGAAGTGGATGTTGCCTGGGAGAATGGGAACATCACCACCACCCAGCTTAGGGCTTCCAAAACGGGAAAATACAAAATCCATTTTCCCAATGAAGGATTAGTGGAGCTCGAACTGGAAGCGGGAAAGAAATACACAGTTCGATCAATTTAAGGGCAAAGCCAAGTAATCGCCCGCCACTTCTTGAACGCTATAGCCCAGCGCTTTGATCTGTTGGATGATGATTCGTGTTTTGTAGATGTCGTTGATTCCCATCTGCTTTAATTTCTGCTTGTGCCCCAAGATTTCAACGTGCATCACCGGTTTATTCCTTAGAATCGTTTCTCGCGCCCCATTGAGGACCCGCTCCTCATAATTTTCGACATCGATCTTGATCATCGACACATTCTCGAGTCCAAAACTATCCAAGGTGCGCATCGGCGCCGTCTCACTTCCCTTCCCAATCGTCCGCGCCCCTTCATTCTCAGGGATTGGAGGATCCAGCTGTACCGTCCGATTCGCATCGCCCACCGCGCAGCGCAGCACCGTCACATTATTGCAGTCATTTAAGGTGAGATTCCAGACGAGTTCGCGGAACATCTTCCATTGCGGCTCAAAGGCAAAAACCCGCCCCTCCGGCCCCACTGCACGCGCGAGAAGAAGCGTTTGCGTTCCGATGTGCGCACCGAGATCGACCGCAATGGTGCCCGGCTTTGTATATTTCAAGAGGAGATCGCACGCCCACTTTTCCCACCGGATATTTTGTTTCAAGACATCTTTAATCGTGTCGGGAGCCTCATCGAGATAAAAACGGCCCACTCCATCCACTTCGTACACTTTATATTGTTCAATGGGGAACGCTTCTAAATAAGCCTTCTCTTCTGGTGGACAAGCCGGATCGATCAAATGGAGACCAAAGGCTAAGAGACATGCACCCCAAAACATACAACTCGCATTTTTTTAGGAAAAACATTATACAAGACAAATTTTTTATACAAGACTTACAAAACGAGGAGAAATTTATGAGCGCCTCAAGTGTCGAAAGAGTTCCTTCCCGCCACCAACCCCAGTGGGTCATCGGAAAACATCTCGCCCATCAGATAGGGAAAAGACCCGGAGGTCAGAATCCGGTAGATATGGCGCAATTGCCGCGGCTCCTAAAATACGCGGGCATTCCTCACAAAATAGTTTCTGAAGAACATTGGGAAGAATTTGTCGCCTCAGCTCCAGTGCAAAAAATACTGCCTGCTCCTCGGATCGACTTAGATCACGCTAACTTTAAAATCATTTGGCAAGATTCGATAGTGAAAGTCGAATTTGCAACAGAAAACGGGCGGCGCCATCTCCTCGTCAGCCCCACCGATCCCATTCCTTTTGAAGAAGAGGCGATTGTAAAGAATGAGGTGCCATTCGTCGCCGTGCAGCGCACCGTTTCTTACGTGGCCTCTGCTTTTAAAAGAGTGTTCTCTACTCCCGATT
This sequence comes from Chlamydiales bacterium, assembly GCA_035480535.1. GTDB lineage: Bacteria > Chlamydiota > Chlamydiia > Chlamydiales > SM23-39 > DATIHQ01. Next base: position 24,262 of record DATIHQ010000089.1, on the reverse strand, counting down.
ATACTCAATCGATCGTGAATAGAAGGAATACATTTTCAATCGTTCTTCTTCCAGCTGGGGGACAGCCTCAAGAAACCGATCTCCTAAAAAAAGACCAGAGGACCGTTTTCCTACTCACTCAGGGGCAATTTGGGGACTACCAACTACCGCCTGCTCCCGATGGCGCATTAGAAAAGGAAATTGCAATCTCTTGTCAAAACAAAGAAGAGACAATCCCGGAACTGCCGGCCGAATTTACCATTGGAAATTGGGGCGAAGTGGCTGCTTTTCGCGCCAATGCAGCGCTCTCCATGTGGTTTAATCAAGGGTTGCCTGTCGCGGCTCTTCCAAATGATGAACTCTACACGCCCCCCGAAATTCCTTCGCAGCAGAAAAAAGTTAGAGATGATTGCCCCTTTTGCGATGATGTAGTCATTGAACACGAGTCCATTCATCTATCTCCGGAGTATCACAACGTCCTCTTCAATATCTTCCCCTACATTGGGCAAAAAATATGGGAACAAGGCACTTGGAAAAAGAATCCCGATAGCCGGCATGTGATGGTCGTTCGAAAGGATCATGGAATGCAAAAGAGCCATGTAGAAATCTTTGAAGAGCTGCGAATCATTGCAAGGCTTCAAGACTGCTACAAAACAATCTATCCCCATACAACCCCGATCAATTTCACTCAGATTGGCGTTGGAGCTGGGCAGACACTCGCTCACCCTCATACACACGTCGTTGCACCTGGAGAAGAAGCCGCGGAATACATGTGGCATCTATTGAAAGAGCCGCCGATTTGCGGATCTAGCGCAGAATGGCCAGCCCCTTTTGATCATCAGCCCAGCAAAGAATTAGCTCACCTTTACAACATAGGAGAGCGAATCCATTTCAACGCCTCCTCATAGGCGCTCCGAATGTAAGGATCTTCGGGCACAGCATCCAAGGGGCGCCAGGCGAAATCTTCATGAAATGAATCAGTTTTCGGCCGCTCATCGGTATCCTTGACTTTTGCAAGGACAACCGTATTGACCGTATGCGTCTGGCAGCCCCAAGCTGAATCGGGGAAAACGGTCGTCGTCGTGCCCAATTGCGCCAGCGGAACGATTTCTACTCCCGCTTCTTGCTTGCACTTGCGCATCGCGCAGTCGTAAAAGGATTCTCCTTTGAACAATCTCCCTCCTGGGAGCCACCACTTTCCCGCCCCCGGCGCCGTATTTCGCAAAATCATCAGATACGTCTGCTTCAGAGGATCATAGAGAAACACATCGACACAGCAGATGGGCAGCTGCTTCACCGCCTCTCGATAGGTTCCTTTATCGATCATTCCCACCACTTCCACCTCTTCGCCATCGCAATAGGAAACGTAGTTCTCTGCATAAACAGCACCCGTCGCAAGCAGAGCCGCAAGAAAAAATTTCATAAAACCTCCATTTAAGGCAAAAGATCCTACCAAAATTTTTGGGTTTTCCTATAAAATATTTTCCATGTTTTGGCTTTTCCTGTTTCTTGCAGCTACCGTTTCAGCAGAGCCGCCCGGCTTCATCGCAATGAAGTGCCGCAGCGGGGCGGGCATGTTCAGCATTTTCAACGATATGTTGGCCGCGCTCAAGATGTATGACCAGGGAAAATATGAGGGGATCGCCATTGAATTTGGCCAAGAGGGCGTCTATTACGATCCCCTGCGCGGCGACAACTGGTGGAATTACTATTGCGAGCCCATCGCGCTCGGCCAAAAAGGCCCCATCCAAGAAGTCTACGGCGATGCGCCCTGCATCAAGAGAAGAGAAATCGAGTTCTACACCACGCGTGAAGAAGCCAGCCGCCTCATTCAAAAGTACATTCATTTCCAACCCACGATTCTCCAAAAAGCCCAGGCTTTTCAACAAAAGCACTTCGCCAATCGCTACACAATAGGCGTTCACTACCGCGGGACGGACAAGATGCGCGACGAAGCCACCCGCGTCCACTACCCCGAAGTGATGAAAGCCATTCGTGAAGCCATCCACTCTGCCCGTGCGCGCGGCATTGCCAATTATCAAATCTTTGCGGCCAGCGACGAGCAGCCCTTCATCGATTTCATCCGCGGCCTCTTCCAAGGCCATTTCTGCTGCCAAGAAGAGGCTCTCCGCTCATCGCAGCGCATGGGCAAGCCAGCCCATCTCAATCCCACTCTCGATCGCTCTCGCTGCGGTGAAGAGACGATTCTCGACTGCCTCCTCCTCTCCCATTGCGACGAGCTAATCCGCACCAGCTCCAATCTTAGCCTTTGGGCGCTCTTCCTCAACCCAAATCTACCCTCAATCACTCTCAACCAGAGATTTGACGATGAACCACAATGAAGAATCAGCCGCTACGCGGGCGGGGGGAAGCCCCCAGCATCCCCCATTAAATTTACCACGGAGAGCACGGAGGAACACGGGCGGGGATGCCCCGCACCCCCGTATGAACAGACATATTGGGCAGACCACGGAGAACTATTCGCTTCCCTCCGTGATCTGCTATATACGACGGTTACTATTGGGGGTGCGGGGGCTTCCACCGCCCGTGCTTCTCCGTGCTCTCCGTGGTAAAATATTTGGGGTGCGGGGCATCCCCGCCGCCGTTTCGGCGCTATTGTTTTTCTCTGTGGTTTGTCTTCACGCCGCTGAGGAGAAGTTTGTGATCGGAACCTTCCGCAATGAAGGATTTTTCTCCTCTTTTGTCGGGGTTTTAAACGGCCTCATCTGGGCGGAGAAACAGGGGAAGATGCCGGTCGTCCATTGGACAGAAGACTCATACTTTTATCAAAAAGGGGGATGGAATGGAGCGCAGAATCCCTGGGAATATTACTTTGAGCCTGTCTCTCCATTGACTTATAAACCAGGCGATCTTCTCCACATCTATTGCAATAATCCCGAAGGATTTGGCCTCTGCGTGGAGTTTTTCAGAGATCCCAAGTATTTCCATAAGGAACTCAAATCGTTAGGCAAGAAGACGATCGATCGCTACGTCCACATCAAACCGGAGATCTTGAAGAAGGTCGATCTCTTCTATCAACAGCAGATGAAAGGAAAAATCAACATTGGGATTCATCTCCGCGGCACAGATCGAGAGGGCTCTCCGAAGAAATGGGAAACAGCGCAAGCGCTCCTCGATGCTGCGCAAACGCTGATGAAGAAAAATCCGCATCACAAATATCAATTCTTTGTCGCGACCGATGAAGAGGCAATGCTTGAGCTCGCCAAGAAAACGCTCAAAGGGCACATCGTCTATTGCAATGCCACCCGATCTCTCGATGGAACCCCCATCCATACTCCTAAAATTGGGGAAGAGAGGAAAGGGGGGCTGCTCGGCGAGGAAGTCCTCATCGATGCGCTCCTCCTCTCAAAGTGCAACTATTTCGCCCACAGCCTCTCCAGCGTAGGCATCGCCGTCCACCTCTTCAATCCGACTCTGAAAAGCATCTACTTCAACCCCCTCTCACGGAGGATAGAATATTATCTCGATTAGGTCTTGGATCAGGGCGATAAATAGGACGGTATAGATACAAGGGAAAAGAGAGAATGACAAAGTTTTTAAACCGATGGCAAACCAGTCCAGTGAACACAGAATCTTCGCCGGGGACAGAAGGCCATTGGATTTCCTGAAAAACCTCTTTTGTCAAAGCGGGGCAGCCTTGGCACAAGTTATGAAAGGCTGTTTCAACCGCCTCGCAATGGAGAGCACAATAGGGGAGGATATCTTTCGGAACAGGAATCCGGAGATCTGAGTAATCCATTGTAAATTTATGCATCAAGACATCGATCTTATAATTCTCGAAAAGATATTGAATCACTTCTACCCGCCGCAGATGAGTAAAATCATCGGCATCTTGGCAAATCAAGAGATCCCCCGAACTTGCTCTGCAGGCAATATTGCGATTCTCCGCTGCAGAGAGATTCTCCTGTGTCTGAATCACTTTTAAAGCAAATGGCCAGGTGCGATTTTCCAGTTCTCGAATCTCTGCAGAGGAAAGGAAGCGGACTCCAGATAAGGAAATGACTATCTCTTCGGGCAATCGCGTTTGCTGGCTATATTGACTTAGAAGATAGCTCAATAAGGAAAAATGTTTTGAATGGCAGGGAATGACCACGCTCACTTTCATCGGCTGTAAATCTTCTCTTTTTTCCAATCCAAAAAAAGAAGTGCACAATAAAATCGCCAGCAGAATCATAATCGACACACTCTAACTCTTGTCAAGAATTTGTCACATGCGACAAAATACTCGAGCATGAAATTTTTATTATTCCTCCTCTCCATCACCTCCCTCCAAGCAGAGCCCCTGCGCAAGGTTCTCGTCCTCATCATCGCATCGGATAATATGCCGATTTTCCTCGAGACGCAAAAGGTGTGGCGCTCCTATATGCATTCCGATCCGGAGCATATCGAGGCCTATTTCATCCGAGGGGATCCCACGATGACGACACCCTACCGCATTGACAAAGATGTGATTTGGGCCAAGAGTCCTGAGAATTACGGACTCCCCATCTTAAAAAAGACAATCGGCGCTTTTGAAGCCATGATGCCGAGGCTCCACGAATTCGATTATGTCCTGCGCACCAACCTCGCCTCTTTCATCGTTTTCCCCCGCCTTCTCAAAACCTTAGAAACACTTCCCCGAACGCAATGCTATTATGGCGCAAACACAGGAGGCACTAGCGTCATTGCCTCAGGTTCTGGGTTTGTCCTCTCGCGCGATTTAGTCGAGATGGTGGTGAAGGATAAAATTACCGTTCTGAACATGAGGATCGATCCCCCATCCGATGACGTGATCCTCGGCTATTATTTTCGCCGCAACAAGATCTATCGGACGCCAGGGGAGCGGATCGACCTCCTCTGCCTGGACGATTGGTTCCACCTACGCCCCGACATTCCTCCAGACGTTTTCCATTTCCGGATCAAAACGGAGGATCATCTCCGCATTCCCCACGATCTCTACATCCACGGCGAACTTCTCAAAATCTTTTACGACATCAATTCACAGTGGTTCCCATGAAATACCTATTCACCCTCCTCCTCGCCATCCATTGCCACGCCGCCAGCCTGCAAACCCAATATCATCTCCATTGGCGCTCTCCCTCTGACATCAACGAACATCTGCCTCATCTCAGGCGTCTTGCGAAAGAATGCCCCTCCGTCACCGAGCTTGGCGTCAGGAGTATGAATTCCACTTGGGGCCTTCTTCTCGGCCTATCGGAGAATCCCTCATTCCCCCGCACCTACCTCGGCGTTGACCTCTCTCTTCCGCCCCCCGATAAATTCACCCTGGCGCGCGATCTCGCGGAAAAGAACGGCATTTCTTTCACCTTTTGGGAGGCCAATGATCTAAAAATCGATCTCCCCCAAACCGACCTTCTCTTCATCGACACCTATCACACCTATTGCCATCTCACCTACGAGCTCGAGGCTTTTTCTCCTCGCGTGCGCAAGTACATCGCAATGCACGACACCAGCGAACCTTGGGGCGGCGAGGACGAAGGCTACTCTGGCGACTATTCAGAATATCCCGCTACAATTGACAAAAACAAGCGGGGCCTTTGGCAAGCGGTCGTCGACTTTCTCTCCACCCATCCCGAGTGGAAGCTCGCCGAGCGGCACCACAATAACCACGGCTTCACCATCCTCAAGCGGAGAGAATAACCACGGAGAGGGGAAAATAGCCGCTTCGCGGGGGCGGCCCCCAGCATCCCCCCTTTTTTTACCACGGAGAGCACGGAGAAGCACGGGCGGGGGATGCCCCCGCACCCCCAAGGACTAACATGCTTATAGAACAGACCACGGAGAAAGAAATATTAAATCATTTGGCGAGTTCAATTGTTGGGGCTGCTATTAAGGTACATCGAGTGCTTGGTCCTGGACTTCTTGAGTCTTCCTATGAAGCCTGCCTAGCCTATGAAATTTCTAAACTGGGATATAAAGTTGAGCGACAAAAGCCTCTTCCATTGATCTATGAAGAAGTGCAACTTGAATGCGGTTACAGAGTCGATCTACTAATAGAGAATAAAATAGTTGTGGAGGTAAAGGCAGTATCCAATCTCATTCCCATCCATGAATCACAACTTCTTTCCTATTTAAAGCAATCCAAATGTACCCTTGGACTGCTCCTAAACTTTAACGTAAGGCTCATGAGAGACGGTATAAAGCGCATGATTCTCTCTCCGTGATCTGCCATATAAGCCTGTTATCCCTTGGGGATGCGGGGGCATCCCCCGCCCGTGCTTCTCCGTGCTCTCCGTGGTAAAAAATAATGGGGGATGCTGGGGGCCTCCCCCGCTCCGCGTTTTTCTCTCAGTAGCTGGCGGTGATGCTGAAGTGGAGGCGGCCCGTGTCGTCTCCAAGAGCTGCTAGATGATGCAATCTAAATCCATAGTCGGCGCGGACGGCGATCCAGGGATCGTAGGTGTAGCGGCAGCCGGGGCCGATGCTGAAGAGATAGGCAGTCTGCGGCTCGCCGGCAAAGAGACTTTTGTTGTGGCCAAAGCCGTAGTCGAGAAAGGCGACGAGTTGGAAGGCATCGCGATTGGCTGACGGTTTCCGAAAGAACGTAATGATGGGAAAGGGCATGGAGCGCGCTTCGAGATTGCCGATAAATCCTTCATCCATGCTGAGCTGCCGCTCTTCATAGCCGCGCACGGTGTCGTAGCCGCCAATCCCCAGCTGTTCGCTAGGCAGAAGTAGGTTCGATGTATATTGCCCGCGCAGCCAAATCGAGAGAGAAAAGTTATTGGAAAGCTTGCGAAGGCAGCGGAAAGATCCTTTCGCATAGACCCAATTATTTTTGGCAGAGGAACGGAGATCGCTATAGCGCGCATCTGATTCATCTGGCAGAAGATCGCCCGGAGAATAATAGACCTGAAGGATTAACTCATTGTGAACGTTGGTGATTTCCCTGAGCTCCCAGTTGCGCCGATATTCGCCGACAAATTGGGAAAGATTGACCGGCGGCCCAAAATTTTGGATCAGATCGGCGAAGAGAATCGTATTATTGGTCCTCTTGAAGTCGAATCCGACGGAAACTTCTTGCGTCGTGAGCGGCTGGGCGCGAGTAGGCATCGTATAGCGCCCAGAAATGGAACTATTTTCCCCTTTATTTGACATGGAGGGGACAGGTAAAGCGGCTTCAACAACAGAATAGCCGCCGTAAAAATTCAGGAGGTGGTTCCAAGGCAAGAAAAGGATCACTTGCCCCGTATGGGCTTGAAAGTGCTTGGGATCGTAAGAGGTGGTATATTGGTAAGAAAGAAGGATATCGCGTCCGAAAACACGCCCCAGGTTGATCCCCGTCATGAAGCGCTCGCGGCCCGTGCTGACAACTCCTGTGTCATCGATCCCGGCATAAACGCGCCAAGGGCGCCGATCCGCAGTCGAGAGGATCACATCGGTCGTGCCAAATTGCTCGCCGGGCGTATAGATCGCATTGACGCGGCGAAATGGATTGCGATTCAAGACATCGAGATCGCGCTGGATCTCAAGCAAGTCGAGCTCCCCATTCGATCTCGTCTTAATGTAGCGCTCCATGCTTTTTGCGCTAAACCATCGATTTCCCTCAACCCTCAAGTCCCCAATACGGCTCTTGATGATGACAATTTGTAAAATGCGGTGTGTCACTTTTTGTTCTGGAACTAAAACGAGGACAAAGGGCTCATGATTTTCTTCATAGAATTTACAAATCGTATTTTTAATCTTTCGAATGAGTTCAAAATCAACCGGGCGCTCTATATACAAATCAGCTAATCGTTTTCTTAATTCATCTGAGTTTCCTGGAAGCGAAAGTCCGCTGAAACAAAGGCCGCGCATTCCCTTCAAATCCCGTTCATTGAGGAATTTTTCTTTGCAAGCGGCGAGCACCAATCCCTTAAATCCGACACCGCTATCTTTGCCATAAGGATAAATCACAAAGCTTGCGGTTCCTTGACTCGCTCCTTCCTTCACTGGCACGACCAACACTTCGGCAAACCCATCCTCGATGTAATAGCTGGCAATTTTTTCTCCCATTTCCCCGACAAGCTCTTCGCTATAAGGCTCAGCCAGATAAGGCTGCAATCCCTCTTGCAGCGCGGAGAAATTATCGGGAATCACAATGTCTCTTTCTTCGATGCCATGTGTGGGAAACCGCCCGATCTCACTGGGTTCAACAGTGGGCCCCAGCAACAGCACCGAGCGAATCATCACCTCAGGTTCCAAGCAGGGAGAAGGCTCCCGCCCAACCCCTCGTGGAGCCGGTGGTGGCGGCGATGGCGGCGATGGTGGCGATGATTCCGCAAGAGCTTCTACTTGAGAAACAATCTCAACTTGCTGTGGCGGTTCCATTGAGGCGATCGGCTCAACTGGCAGCGGTGCAGACGCCTCTTTTGGACTATCGATAGGAAGCAGCGGCGGTTCCAGCAAACAAAAAGAGTCTTGCGGCAGCAGCGACTCACTTAAATAAAATGAATTTTCATCTCCTTTCGGCGTTTCCGAAGAAGTGGAAATCTCTTCCTGCAAAGAAGCAACCAATGGCGTTTCAGCATCTAGTTTCTGCTCTTGTTCAGCCAATGGCGTTTCAGCTAAAGAAAGAATCTCATCTGATTTCTGCCGCGGCGCGCAAGCCGCAAGCGGAAGGAGAAAAAAGAGCACTTTCCCTAAGAGATAGGCAAATTTACGCATTTTTTCTACATATAGAGTTCAACTCTTCAGCTTATATTAGCTTTTTTTTAATGTGAAGCAGCAAAAGGAATTTTTTTTGCCAACTGGAGGGAGGCGAGGATCTTTCCTGGGAATTACTTTAATGTGGCGAGAAGTCAGAAATTGTTGCGTTCTTTCTTCTACGTCCTCTTTTGTAGCCGTAAATCCGTGAGGGATCATTGAGATTATTTGAAGAGAATTAAATTGTGGGGAAGGCAGGTTATGGGTTCGAGGATCTTTGAGGAGCGCTTCGAACACCTCTTTAGCCTTTTCATGTTTTGTAAATCTAACGACCCTTACAACCTCGCTAAAATTATCTTCAGGGATATCCCTAATTAAAGACAAATTTGAGGAAAGAATCGCAATTAAGTCTTCCCATCTACCCTTTGCAATAGACTCCATGAGTTGTGCAAAAGGATCTTCATTCATTGTCTTCAAATCGGAAGGACTTAGGCGAGAAAAATCAACTGTCATACTAACTAAATCTTAATATAAGTAGGGTCTATGTTTCAACCCTTTTTTATTGTCTCCTCTTTTGAAATTTTTCCTAGATAAGGGGGGAGTTCCAGTCCGGCCAATGATGTGACATCATGCAGGGAGGGCAATGACTTCACAAATTGGCTGATGAAATTGGAGGTTGTAGACCCCTCTTTCCCATCTTTGCCGCTATCCCAAACCGTGATTTTATCAATTTTAATATTTTTTATAGCTTCGGTTTGAAGTTTGACAATCTCTTCCAGCTTCTCGATCAAAAGCATGGTCGAAGCGCTTTTCCCATCTTGACCGCAAGCCTCCATCAATTGCTTATACCCCTTTGCTTTGGCATCCAAAAGCTTCAAAGTCCCTTCCGCCTCGGCCTCTTTGATCATCAAAATCGCCCGCGCCTCTCCGCTCGCAATCAACGCCTTGGCTTCCGCTTCCGCCTCAGCATCGATCTGGATCTTTCTCTTTCGAATTTCTTGCGGGACGATTTGCTCCGCCTCTAACAATTGTGTTTGCGCCAATGCCCTTGCCCGCTGAATTTCCGCTTCTGCATTCTGTTTGGCCACCTGGCTACGCCGGCTCGCCTCTGCTTCTTTTTCTGCCAAAGAAGCATTCGTCAGCGCAATCTGCGCTCTGGAATCATTTTCTCCCTTGACCGCCTCTGCATTGTACGATGCCACCGAAACTCTTCGATCCCTTTCGGCCAAGCTCTTTCCAATGTCCCCTTGTTTTTCCTGCTCGGCTACATCCACCTTCGCCTGATTCACCGCAGTGGCCGAAGCCTTTTTCCCAATGCTCTCGATATATTCCGATTCATCCGTAATATCAGTGATATTGACATTCAAAAGCGTCAAGCCGATCTTATGCAATTCAGGCTCAATATTCTTCTTAATCGCCTCTAAAAACCGTTCCCGATCCTGATTGATCTCCTCAATCCGCAGCGACGCCACCGTCAGCCGCAATTGGCCGATGATGATCTCCGTTGCCATCGACTCAATCCCGCGATGATCCAGATCGAGCACCCGCACAGCCGCGTTATTCATGATCTCAGGCGTCAATCCCACCGCGACAGTAAACGTGCTCGGCACATTGATCCTGATATTTTGATGCGACAGCGCCCCCTTCAGGGGAATATGGATCGTTCTCGGCGTCAAATCCAGAAACGAGCTTCCCTGGATCAGCGGCCAAACGATCGTCCCGCCTCCATGGTGGCACTCCACCGTCTTCTTCCCCCAGAATCTCCCATACACGACCATCACTTTATTTGATGGACATCTCCGATACAGGGTAGACAAGAAATAAAGAAACGCCCCGAACGCAACAAATCCCCAAATCTGCGGGGAATAAATATCCATAACCGCCTCATAGAAAAGCAACTAGCATACAGCATCTCCCAATAAAATACAAGCCCCAATGATTCTTACATCTTGGATTAAATTGGGACTTACAATTTAAACATCGGTGATTGCAGGAAAGATATTGATGGATTGTCAATTCGATCCCGCAACTACCGCATAAAATCGCCTTCCTATCAAACTCCTCCTCCCCCCACCGCTCAACGGGGTGATTTTCACCTGCTTGATGGCACTCATAACAGGCATAGTAGCGATTGCAGCACTTAAACCGAATCGCCACTATGTCTACACCACTTCCATAATGAAGGCATCCCGTCTGCGCATTCAGCTCTAAGCCAAACACCTCATGATCGCCAACTTTAAGGATGTCCATTTGTGTTAAACACCGCTTGAAAGCACTTGGATTGAGCCAACCGCTCTTGTAATAAATCGTCGGAATTGATTTCTATGTCCTTATCTGTCAACACAATGCTCTCTGCAGAACCATGTTTCTTCATATACGGATAATGCCGGAGAAAGAAAACCCAAAATTCATCAAAAACCTGGCGCTTTACCTCGTTGAGCGAAACCGGATTAGAAATCTCCATTTGGCTCGCCATCGTCATTTTCATGATTTGAGGATATTCAATTGTGATTCTCATAACTTCCTCCCTGTTAAAGAAATGGACATTATGTGGCGGGTCCTTTCTCATTTCAATGCAGGGGGAGTTGATTTTTAAACTACTTTCTGGTTTATAGAAACGTAAGAGATTGATTTCCATTGAGAGATCGATTATTCTCAAAATCAACCAAAAGATAGGTGGTTATTTTGTTGGCTTCCCTATTTGGCAACCCGAATTTAGAGCGGATTCTTCTCTTTCTCTTTGTGAACGAACGATGCTATGGAACTCAGATTCAGTCTCTTCTTCAAGTTCCTCTCACCCCCATCCAAAAAGCTCTCGGCCGTCTGGAAAAGGGAGGCATTGTCATCAGCCGCTATGAGGGAAAAATCAGAATCTATGAACTCAATCCCGCTTATCCCTTTCGCCACGAGTTAGAAGCGCTCTTAAAAAAAGCATACAGCCTCCTGCCTGTCCAAGAGAAGAAACGGTATTGTTTCATCCACAAACCCCATCTAAAATTGAATGACGAGTACCTAAGAGATCGAAACCGCAAGGAAGAGCTCCTCACATTTTGGGAAAAGCTCCCGCGCATCCGCCAGCTCTCATTCTTTGCTAAATCGCAGCAAGCGATCCGGACGGGCAAAGCTGAGGTGACAATCACCCAGCCATCGAAACGGGAGATTCTTTTTCATGAAAAGGGACTTTGGCTGCGCAACGATCTTCCCGACACGAGCTTTCACAACGTCTTTCGCTGGACTCTCGATCTAAACACCGGGCTCATCTCTCTTGAACACTTGCGCTACGGCCCCGAGCGCCCCGTATTCCTTTTTCATCTTGCGCCCGCCAAACCGGGCACCCTCGAATCGGTTGATTCTCATCTCTGTGCGGAGGACACCTATCTCGGCAACATCATCCTCCAACCCAGCGGCTTCAACTTCCATTGGCGCATCATTGGCCCGCACAAAAACGACGAACTGATCTACCGCTACACCTAGAGGGCGATCCACCACGGAGGAAGGAGTGCAGGAGAATTCACGGAGGAGAGATGGGATTTTTTCTCTCCGTGCACCTCTATTCACTCCCTTCTCCGTGGTGGATCTCTCTTTTGTCTACAGCTTGGCCGGTGAGGGGATTGCGGCTCGCGCATAATATCTCACCACCAAGAATGCTGCCAATGCCGCGCCCATCAGATAAAGCCCCGGCGCCCAGACCCATCCCATCTTTTGATAGATCCAGAGACAAACGGCCGGCGCCGGCGTCCCAATGAGCTGCGAGCCGAGAGAATAGCCCACACAAAGAATCGTGTAGCGATGCTCCGGTGGCACCCGCTCGAGGGCCCACGCATGATAGGGAGCCGAAAAGGCAACCCCCATCGTCACAATCGCTAGGCGAATCGCAATCATCATCGCAAATGAGGCGTGGTCAAGCAGCGCAAAGAGGGGAATCGCTCCCACGACTAATACAGAGGCCGCGGCCATCATCACTTTCTCTTTCCCCAACTTGTGAATGAGATAGCCAAAGCAGGGGAGAAGGAGCATATCGATGATTAGAAGAAGTGTATTCACTTGCATCACATCGACTTTTGTCAGGGAGGAGACAAGGGGAATATAGCCATTCATCAAAGTGAAGGGGAGCGAATAGGTTGTATAGGAAAATCCGGCAGCTAGGAGGATCGCCCCTAACGTTCCCTTATTTTCCTTGAGCGTTGTCAGTAAGCCGGTTCTTTTTTGCCGCACAAATTCTTCCGCATCTTCCGTTTTCCATCGAAGGAAAACGCCTAAGATTCCGGTTAAGCCGCCAAGCCAAAATAAAACGCGCCATCCCTCTTCCACCATTCCCTGCATGCTCATCCAGGTGACGAGTCCCGATGCGATGAGATAGCCGCAAATGACAGAGACGCCGTAGAAGCTGCTCATGATGCTTCTTTGCTTTGTCGGCGTGTGCTCTAAGATAAAAAGAGCTCCCCCCGTCGACTCTCCCGCAGCGCAGAAGTTTTGCAGCATTCGCCCCAAAGCGAGGCCGATCGGCGCCCAAATTCCCACTTGTTTGTACAAAGGCAAACACCCCACTCCTACCGTGATAAAGGCCATCCCCAATAGGGAACAAAAAAGAGAATGCTTCCGCCCCCAGCGGTCTCCCACCCAGCCAAAAAATAAAGAGCCCAATGGCCTTGTGATAAAGCCCAAGGGGAGGATCGCATAGGTTAAAATCAGCGCAGTGAGGGGGTCTTGCCCATCGAAAAAGAGGGGAGCGATGAAGGGGGCCAAAAGGGTGAAAAGGGCGCTGTCATAATGGCCCAAAAAATTGCCGATAATCCCGGCCAAGCGGAAACGAATAGACATGGCGTAAGTTTAGCAGATTCTAGGATTTAAACCCCAGGTCATGGATGAGTTTATCGGCGGCCTTTTGGACGTCGGGGGTCACCTTGTGCCAAGGGTCGTAATCATACTGAAACTGAACCTGTTCCGCAAAGATCAGGACATCGTGCTGGATCTTCTCATCCAGGAAGATCGAGCGGGTTTTTAGGTCCTCGATCAGGAGATCGGCCGCTGAGCGCTGCCCCGTATGGAGAAAATGGACGATTTCACAAATATCTTTTAACATTTCTGTTTTAGAGCGGGCTGGTAATTCATGGGACGGATGCTTTTTCATAATTAGCTTCTTATGTTTAATTATAAACTATTAAACAAATTTGTATTTATAAAAATTGACATTAGGGACCCAGTGCAGTAAAATTTCGTCACTTTACTATGACTAGCCAACAAGAAACTTTTTCTTCTACCGATTACAAATATGGATTTGTCACGCCCATTGAATCGGACGTTTTCCCTAAGGGACTGAACGAGGGGACGATACGCGCTATTTCTGCCAAGAAAGAAGAACCCGAATTCATGCTTAAATTTCGATTGAGGGCCTTCCAGAAATGGCAGCAGATGGAAGAACCCACCTGGCCCAATGTCAAATATCCCCCGATCGACTATCAAGGAATTTCCTACTACGCTGAGCCTAAGAGCAAACCGCGTCTCGAAAGCCTCAGCGAGGTGGACCCGGAAATCCTAAAAACCTTTGAGAAACTGGGGATCCCTCTCGATGAGCAGAAGCGGCTCACCAACGTCGCCGTCGACGTGGTCTTCGACTCCGTCTCTCTCGGCACGACATTCCAGAAAAAACTTGTAGAAGCAGGCGTCGTCCTCTGCTCCATTTCAGAGGCGATGAAAAAATACCCCGAGCTTGTAGAAGAATATCTCGGCACCGTGGTCCCCATTGGGGATAACTTCTTTGCCGCCCTCAATTCGGCCGTCTTTTCCGATGGATCCTTTGTCTACGTCCCTAAAGGAGTCAAATGCCCCATTGAGCTTTCCACCTACTTCCGAATCAATGAAAAAGAGACTGGTCAATTCGAGAGGACTTTAATCATCGCAGAAGAAGACTCATCCGTCAGCTATCTTGAAGGCTGTACTGCACCCGCTTTCGACACAAATCAACTCCATGCGGCTGTTGTCGAACTCATCGCCAAAGAAAAAGCGGAGATCAAATATTCCACCGTCCAAAACTGGTATGCAGGGGATCCAAAGACAGGCAAAGGGGGCGTTTTTAATTTCGTGACCAAACGCGGTCTTTGCGCAGGGGATCATTCGAAAATCTCTTGGACGCAGGTCGAAGCAGGCGCTGCCATCACCTGGAAATATCCGAGCTGCATTTTGAAAGGGGATTACTCTGTCGGCGAATTTTACTCCGTCGCGCTCACCAATGGAAAAATGCAGGCCGATACAGGGACGAAGATGATCCACATTGGGAAAAATACCAAATCGACGATCATCTCGAAGGGCATTTCAGCAGATGAATCTCACAATAGCTATCGCGGCCTGGTGAAAATCATTCCCAAAGCAGAAGCTGCGCGCAACTATACGCAATGCGACTCGATGCTTGTGGGCAATCGCTGCTCGGCCAATACATTTCCCTACATTGAAACGGGGAATAGCACATCGCAAGTGGAACATGAAGCTTCGACTTCTAAAATGAACGAGGAACAAATCTTCTACCTGCAGAGCCGCGGCCTCTCAAAAGAAGACGCGATCAACTTAATCGTGAATGGATTTTGCAAAGAAGTCATTCGGGAATTGCCTCTGGAATTTGCAGCTGAGGCGCAAAAGTTATTAGCTTTGAAACTAGAACACTCGGTGGGATAATGTTACAGATAAAGAACCTATGCGCAACCGTTGAGGGAAAGGCCATTTTGAAAGGGCTAAATCTCTCCATTGAGAAAGGGGAGATCCATGCCATCATGGGCCCCAATGGCGCAGGCAAATCGACTTTGGCCAAGATCTTAGCCGGCCATCCCGCTTATGAAGTCACCGCAGGGGAAATCTGGTTTAAAGGACAAAATATTCTAGACATGGAGCCTGAAGAGCGCGCCCATCTCGGCCTCTTCATGAGCTTCCAATATCCTCTCGAAATTTCGGGCGTTTCCAACGGCCAATTTCTTCAAGCCGCTCTCAATGCGCAGAGAAAGGCACGCGGCGAGGAACTGATTTCCGATGCCGATTTCGAAGCGCTCCTCGAGAAAAAAATGAAGGCGATGGAGATCCGCGCCGAATTTAAAACGCGCAATATCAATGAAGGCTTTTCGGGTGGCGAGAAAAAGCGGAATGAGATCCTCCAAATGGCCATTTTCGATCCCGACCTAGCCGTTTTGGATGAGACCGATTCGGGACTCGACATCGATGCCATGCGCATTGTCGCCGACGGCGTGAACCAAATGAGACGGAAAGACAATGCCCTTCTCATCATCACCCACTATCAGCGCCTCCTCGATTTCATCCGCCCTCATTTTGTCCATGTTCTCTCCGACGGCAAAATCGTCCGCAGCGGCGGCCCCGAGCTCGCGCTTGAACTCGAAGCCAAGGGCTACGCGTAATGCATCAATTAGAAAATTATTGGAAAGAACTCGACGATCCGAAAGATCTCCTGCTCGCTCTTCGCAAGAAAGCGTGGGAGCACTTTCAAGAAATTGGCTTGCCCCGTCCCAAGCAAGAGGCGTTTCAATATCTCCCACTGCAGAAAATCACTTTTCCTAAACTCGCCCAGCGACAATCTCTTCCAGTTCATAAGTCTGGCCTTGTCTTCATCAATGGCTTTTTCGAGGAAGCTCTCTCCACGATTCCAAAAGGACTCATCTGCCTTCCTCTCGATGCCGCGCTCCGCTCCTACGGACTCTTTTTGCAAAACCGTC
Source organism: Chlamydiales bacterium (assembly GCA_035480535.1). Classification (GTDB taxonomy): domain Bacteria; phylum Chlamydiota; class Chlamydiia; order Chlamydiales; family SM23-39; genus DATIHQ01. Next base: position 7,925 of record DATIHQ010000089.1, on the reverse strand, counting down.
TGAAGCGCACGCTCAAAGAGGAAAAAGATCCCTTCGCGCTTCTCAATGGCGCTTTGCAAAGCAAAGGAGTTTTTCTCTACGCGCCGCCGAAATGGACATCGGAAACGCCGCTGCAAATCCATCAAATCTTCACCACTTCTGATCTCTCCCTGCCCCGCATTGAAATTTCCCTAGGCAAATCAGCTTCCCTCTCCCTCATTCAAACGATCCAAGGAACTGAACTCCACGTCAATCAAACCATCGACGCCGTTCTCGATGAAGGCGCGCGCCTCTCCTTTACCGACCAGCAAGAGCTCCCCAAAACCGCCCAATTTTTCCAAACGATTCGAGCCACTCTCAAGCGGGACAGCTTTTTCCGCACCCTCACTTTGACAAAAGGGGCCGCCATTGCCCGCACATCGATTAAAGTGCAGCTCGCCGAAGAGAATGCCGAGACGCTTCTGCAAGGACTCAGCCAACTCACTGGCGAGCTCCAATCCCACACTCACATCACAGTGGAACACCAAGCGCCCCACACCCGCTCTAGACAGCACTTTAAGACCCTTTTAAAAGAAAAGAGCCGCTCCAGTTTTGAGGGAAAAATCTACGTCCACCCCATCGCGCAAAAAACCGAGGCCTATCAGCTCAATAACAACCTCCTCTTAAGCGACGAAGCCTCAGCTCATGCAAAGCCCAATCTGGAAATCTTTGCCGATGACGTCAAAGCCTCTCATGGCGCCACCATTGCGCAGCTCAATGAGGAAGAACTCTTTTATCTCCGCTCCCGAGGCCTCTCCCTCGATGAGGCCAAAGAATGGCTCATCCAAGGTTTCGCCGCAGAAATTCTCAACCAACGAGCGTCTTATGCGTAAACAATTCCCCATCTTTGACCATCATCCCGAGCTCATCTATCTCGACAGCGCCGCCACCGCTCACAAGCCCCGCTGCGTCATCGACGCGCTCACTCAATTCTATTCTTCCGAATACGCCACCGTCCACCGCTCCATCTACCGCTCATCGCTTCTCGCCACCGAAAAATACAATGCCACGCGCGAAACCGCCCAAAAATTCCTCAACGCGCTTCACACAGATGAAATCGTCTTCACTCGCGGCACCACCGACGCCATCAACCTCGTCGCCGCCTCCTACGGAAAAACTCACCTTAAACCCAACGATGAAATCCTCATTTCCCCAATGGAGCACCATTCCAACATCGTTCCCTGGCAAATGCTCGCCCAGCAAACAGGCGCCCAGCTCCGCTACATCCCCATGAATTCGCAAGGCGTTCTCGAATGGCACGCCTCCATCACGCCCCGCACTAAAATCATCGCCCTCGCCCACATCTCCAACGTCACCGGCACGATCAATCCCATTCACCAAATCGCCCGCGCCGCCCACGCCAACAACGCCATTCTCCTCGTCGACGGCGCCCAAGCCGCGCCCCACATGCCCATCGACGTTCAAGCCCTCGATTGCGACTTCTATGCCTTTTCAGGCCATAAATGTTACGGCCCCACCGGCGTCGGCGTTCTCTACGGAAAAAAACATCTCCTCAACTCCATGCCCCCCATCCAAGGCGGCGGCGACATGATCGAGCGCGTCGACCTTCTCACCACCACCTATCAAAAACCGCCCCTCCGCTTTGAAGCCGGCACGCCCCTCATTGGCCCCGTCATCGCCCTCAAAGCCGCCCTCGACTTCATCACTCAAATGGGCCGCCCCCAAATCTCTGCCCACACCCAAACGCTTCTCCTCCATGCAACCAATCGCCTCCAATCCATCCCGAATCTTAAAATCATCGGCACCGCCCCCGACAAAGGCCCCATTCTCACCTTCACCATCGCCTCCATCCACCCCCTCGACATCGCCACGCTTCTCGACCTTAAAAACATCGCCATCCGCTCGGGCCATCTCTGCGCGCAGCCCCTCCTCCGCGCCTTCCAGCTCACCTCCGCCGCCCGCGCCTCCTTCGCCCTCTACAACACCCTCGAAGAAGTCGACCTCTTCGCCAATGCCCTCGAATCCCTCATCCCCCAACTTATTAAGTCGTAGATCATTCTAATTAAACGTATTGCACAACAGCTAAACCCTCGCTAGGCCAGCGGATGCTCCTTGCAGCGCGTTGGATGCTCCCTGCAGCGCTCGGATTAACCTTTGGCGAGGGCTGTCTGGATCGGGGACGGCGGCCAAGATGATCATATTTAGCCCCAAAGCCATCAGGCTAATGCCAGCAAATATGAGAGCCAATGGCCCCACGAGTACGTGCGCAACAGCCAAGGTAACGATGAGGGCAAGAGCTACGAATCCGCGGACAATCCCCAGCTTGCTCAACAGGCGCAGCTTTCGGGTAGAGTCATCCTGCGAACCTTTTAATTTTTCAATTTCTTGTTGATCGTCTCGGCATTGCTGATCTATCTGCGTTGCCTCAGAGGAAAGTTGATTGATCTCACCCTGAAGTGAAGCCTCTAATGCACCATCAATGGGTTGTTGCTGCCTTGCGTCCTGAAGCTTTTGAGCGGCTATGTCTACCTGATTTTTCAATAAAGTGACCCGATTATCGAGGGAATCGCATTGATCCTTCAACTGAGATAATTTACCCAGCCTCTCTTTCTGCGCCTTAAGAGAAGTAAGGGCTTGATGTACAGACACAAAATAGCCCACGACGGGGACGCAAAGAGCAACGGCCTTAGGCCAAGAAATATCGGTTTTACAGATACCAGTTATCGCAGACATATTTTCCTCCAGATTTTGTTATTAATTTAAATCGCTTGCAGCGCATTGGCTAATCCGTGGCGCGGGTAGGGTTGGTGGGTGGCGCACAAGAACAACGCATTCCATCCAAAAGTCGCTAAGCTAAGGGCGCCGAAAGCGAGAGCCAACCACCATGAAAGCACGTGGGCAACAGCCAAGGTAACGATGAGAGCGACCCCTACGAATGCGCGGACAAGTCCCAATTTGCTCATCAGGCGCATTTTCTGGACGTGATTATCCCTTGTGTTTTTTGAGGTATCGATTTCTCGATTATAGTCTTGAAGTTGCTGATTGAGAGGCTGTATCTCAGCGGAAATTTGAGCTATCTCATTGCTCAGTGGAACTAGATCGGCACTCGGATCTGCCGCTAAGTCATCCAGTTCTTCGTTCAGTGTGTCTAGCCGACTATTTAGTTTATTGACCCGATTTTCAAGGGGAAAGCGTTGGTCTCTCAATTGAGTAATTTGTTTTGCAACCTCTCTCCCTGCAGCAGTGGTCGCACGGCATAGGGACACATACAGCAAATCGCCCACAACGGGGACGCAAAGAGCAGCGGCCTTAGGCCAAGAAAGATCAGTTTTACAAATACCAGTTGTCGCAGACATATTCTTCTCCCAAGATTTTTTGAAAAGCGGGGAGTATAAAGATCGAGCAAAAGAATGTCTACAACTTAGCGGTGCGATTGAGCAAGAGGGCATCGGCGATGACGAGGGCTGTCATGGCCTCGATGATGGGGACGGCGCGGATGGCGACGCAGGGATCGTGGCGCGATCCATGGGGAAGTTTAAAGGGCTTTTTCTCTCCTTTCGTGGAAACCGTTTTTTGCACCTTTTTAATGCTGGAGGTGGGTTTGAAGGCGACGCGGAAGGTGAGGGGAAGGCCTGTGGAAATGCCGCCGAGGGTGCCGCCGGCAAAGTTCGTCGTCGTCGTGACGTTCCCTTTTTCATCGAGATCAAAGGCATCGTTGTGCTCGGAGCCCTTCATCCGCGCAGCTGCAAAGCCAGAGCCAATTTCAAAGCCTTTGGTGGCCGGCAGAGAAAGCATGGCAGAGGCAAGTTTTGCCTCCAACTTTCCATAGACAGGATCGCCAAGGCCCGGAGGAAGATTGGATGCCGCCGCCTGAAGAATCCCGCCGAGAGAATCTCCCTCTTTTTTCGCCGCTTCAATCTTGCCAATCATCTCCTTGGCCGTTTTTGCATCGGGGCAGAAGATTGCACTCGAAAGAACCTTTTTTCGCAATTTGGAAAGATGAGTCAAATCGGGCTCTACAATCGCAATCCCGCCGATTTCTGCGACAAAAGCGCAAAGTTCAATCCCATAATGGGCGAGAAGCTTTTTCGCAATCGCTCCCGCAGCTACCCGCGCCGCCGTTTCTCTCGCAGAAGATCTCCCTCCGCCTCGATAATCGAAGACTCCATATTTTTGCAAATAGGTGTAATTGGCATGGCCAGGGCGAAGAAGCTCTTTGATCGGCTCATATTTACTTGAATCGACATCTCGATTGTGAATCACGATCGCAATGGGGGCGCCCGTAGTTTTCCCCTGAAACACTCCCGAAAGAATTTCCGCTTTATCTGTTTCTTCTCGGGGAGAAGTGTAGGGATTAGATCCGGGCCTGCGCAAACTCAAGTCTAGATCGATCTCTTCTTGATCGATCTGCAATCCCGCAGGGCAGCCATCGATCACAACGCCAATCGCGGGGCCATGAGACTCCCCAAATGTCGTAATCCGAAACCGCTCGCCAAAGTAATTAGATGCCATCTAATAGCACTATAGAGCGAAGTGCGGCTAAAACACCAGTCTCATCCAAATTTTCCGTACAAACTCGCCGCGCATCAATCGATTCATAAATCACCGTTCTCTCCCGAATCATCTGCCAAAACGAATCTTCCCCACTCAAAAACGAAGGCCAATCGCCCAGCATCATCCGTTTTCTCAACACCTCCACAGGCGTATCGAGATACACCATCTGCCCCAACTCCCGCAAAACCTCCACATTCTCCGCCTCGAGCACCGTCCCACCCCCCACCGCAATCACCGCATTCTCCACTCCCTTCAGCCCCCGCACCGCCTCTCTCTCCATCGCGCGAAAGCCCTCCTCTCCCACACTCGCCACAATTTCCTTCGGAGGTTTTCCCAATAATTCATCGGTATCGATGAATCGGCATCGCAGCTTTTCCGCCAGCCGCTTCCCATAATACGTCTTCCCACAGCCTTTAAAACCAAACAGAATTAGATTCACGCTCATGTGCCTTTTTTTTACCACCGAGCCCACCGAGAACACCGAGGCGCGATGCGCGCAAGAAAATAAATTCCTCGGTGCTCTCGGTGTTCTCGGTGGTTAATTTTTTTTACTTGTGTACAAGATGTCTTCCAGGAATGTTGGATAGCTTTTCGCCATCACCTCCATCCCATGCAACTTCGATTCTCCTCTTGCAGCTAATGTCGCTACTGCAAGCGCGAGGGCCACGCGGTGATCGCCATGCGATTCGATGTTTGCCCCACGGAGCGGCGAGTGATGAATCACCATTCCATCCACCCTTTCCTCTATCTTTGCCCCCATTTTTCTCAGCTCCATCGCCATCGCGCCAATCCGGTCCGATTCCTTCTTCCGCGCAATTGCGCCATTGTAAAGCTCCGTTTTCCCCTCCGCAAAGCATCCAATGACCGCAAGAATGGGAAGCGCATCGATGAAATCATTCACATCGATCGAGATTCCTTGTAAATCACTCTTCCTCACCACTAACCGATTCTTCTCCCACCCAAAGCGCGCTCCCATTTTTTCTAGAACAGCGATAATTGCCCGATCTCCCTGCACATCATTCCGATCCAATCCCTCAAGTTCCATTTCTGAACCGGTTAAAAGAGCCGCTGCAATGGGAAATGCCGCAGAGCTAAAATCTCCCGGCACCGCAAAATCAAATCCATCAATCGCAGAGCCCCCCTTCATCCGATAGTGTTCAAAATTGTGATTCTCATAGGGAATTTTCAACCGATCGAGCCAACTTAAGGTGAGCTGTACCCACGGTTTTTCCCCCGGATTTTGCACCGATAGTTCCAGAGGAACAAATGCGCCCGCAATGATCAGGGCGGAGACAGGCTGCGAATCTTCTCCCGACAAAACAGCTTTTCCCCCCTTAAGAGGACCTTTAATAATAATGGGCGCATAGCCATCGAGGCGACTTGAAACGGCAAAAGCGCCCAGTTGATTCAGCGCATCGAGTAACGGCTTCACGGGCCGATTTTTCCGGATCGAAGCATCTCCAGTGAGAATTGTGTAGCTTGGAGACAAAGCCGATAAAGCCCCAATGAAGCGCAGGACTTGCCCTGAATTGCCGCACTGGATTACATCTCCCGCTGGCTGAATCTTTCCCGCAACGCCCTCCACAATCAGCGCCTCTTTCCCCACCTCCACCTTTGCCCCCAGTTGCCTGATCGCCTCGACCATCGCCATCGTATCGGGGGAGTGAAGAGAATGGAAAATCTGGCTTTTCCCCTTCGCCATCAGGGCGAAAATCAAAGCGCGCAGGGTGTGGGACTTTGAAGGAGGGACCCTCAACCTCTTATTCATGACTCTCCATCCAGCTCACCAAATCTTCCAGCTCATACATTTCCACCCCTTGGCAATAGTCTCCATCAAAGGGAATGCACCGCCCAATTTGATCGATCTGGACAAAGCGGGGGGAGCCGCTCTTTCCCTTCTTATCCAGGGCCATCGCCTCGAGGAAAGATTTTTTTTGAAACTTCTTGGGCAGCCTCACTTTAAATCCCAGCCTATTATATAGGTGTAGAATCTCCTCTAACGCCTCTTTAGAAAGGGAGCCCACCAGATAGCTCAAATAACTCTCCGCCATGCAGCCAATCGCCACCGCCTCGCCATGCGCCATTTCATAGCCTGACAAAAGCTCCAAGGCATGCCCTACCGTATGGCCAAAATTCAAAATTCTTCTATATCCCTTTTCGGTCGGGTCTTTTTCAACCACCTCGATCTTCGTTTGGATCGACCCCTGAATCAGCTTCTCTATATAGGGGCTCTTTCTCCACTCTTTTCCAGCTTCCCTACACAACTGCCAATGATCCCGATTGCCGATCAGCCCATATTTCAACACCTCGCCAAGGCCGCTCATCCATTCTCTCTCCGGCAAACTCTTCAAAAATTCCCTATGAATAAAAATCGCTTGGGGAGGGTAAAAGGCGCCGATCAGGTTTTTCCCATAGGGGGTATTCACCCCCGTCTTCCCCCCGATGGCAGAATCGACCATCGCCAGCAAAGTTGTCGGAATCGAGAGGAAGGGAACCCCCCGCATATAGGTCGCCGCTACAAATCCCACTAAATCGGTCGTCACCCCTCCGCCCAAGGCAATCAAAACCGTATCTCGGCCATAGTTTTGCCTCATCAACTCATCTTCAAGAAATTCCTTTGTCTCTCGGGTCTTAGCCCCCTCTCCCGCAGGGAATGCAAATAACTCAGCCTCCACCCCCCCCTTTAGCAGCCGTGCCTGGATCTCTTTCCCATAGCTCTTAGCCACAGTCGCATCGGAGAGCACGGCCACGCGCCCCCTACAATACTTAGCTAAAGAGACAAGCCCTTCTTCCATTTTTTCCATAAAAACACTATAGCCCCGCCCCTCGAATGTGTGAACAAAAAATTATAATTTTACATAAATACATAACAAATATTTTTAATAATTAAAGATTTCATTTTATATTGTTTTTATATGCCTTTTTTCATATAATTATTATCACAAAATTAACAAACACAAGGACGTGTATGTCTACAGTAGCATTAAAATCAGTAACCGACCCTGCAGCTGCCGCAGCTGTTCAGTCGTATCAAACATTAAAAAATCCAACACAAGCCGCTACATCAGCAGCCGCTCTTTCAGCCATTGCTAAAACACCAGCAGCCGGAAGTGTCAGAACGGATGCAACTTTCACTAAATTGAACGATTCACTCCAGTTCAGCAATGAACAGTCTGTCCGAGTACGAGTTTTCCTTTCCGCAGTTCGTGATGGAAAAGATGTTTCAACATCGTATGACGCTCTTAAAGCAATTGTAACGAATGCGAAGACGTTGAGAACAATTATTGGATATGCTCAAGGTGACTTTGTACCGGCAGAACTAGTAGCAAAGCTTGGCAAGAAAGAAGAGAAAGCAGCAGCAAAAGCCTTAATAAAGGCCTTTTTATCAAACA
>DATIHQ010000088.1:0-9062 GCA_035480535.1 Chlamydiales bacterium | reverse complement strand
TCTTCCAGCTCCAGCAGTTCATCGAGTTCACGAGTTCCCCCTCATTTCGGTCCTCCGACAACAGGTTCATCAAGCAGTAGTAGATCCTCTTCCCACCCTGCTACCTCTTTCATGATTTCAGGCTATCGCTAAAAATCCTTGAGAAAAAAAATAAATTTCGCATACCTTTCAGGTTATGCGCATGTTGTTTCTGATGATCGCTTTTTCCCTCAGCTGCGAAGCTGGAATCTTTAGCGATTTTTCCTCTGAATCGCAACCCAAACAGGTGGTCGAAAAACTCCTTGCGATGGCCGATGTGCAAATCAATGGGACCCGCCCTTGGGATATCCAGGTCAAGAACGACGCCTTTTATGCTCGCGTGTTAAAAGATGGATCGTTGGGACTTGGCGAATCTTACATGGACGAATGGTGGGATTCTGAGGCGGTTGACCAAACGCTCTTTCGCATCCTTCGGGCACAACTCGATAAGGCGGCGAACTATTCTTGGGCGATGCGGTGGGCTTTCCTAAAGGCAAAGCTTTTCAATTTGCAGGACAAAAAGGGAAGCATGCTCGTCATCGACCAACACTATCAGCTCGGCAATGATCTTTTCCAAAACATGCTCGATGGGCTCATGACCTATAGCTGCGGCTATTGGAAAAATGCCAAAACGCTCGATGAGGCTCAAGTCGCCAAGTATGATTTGATTGCCCGCAAGCTCCGCCTCAAAGAAGGAATGCGCGTTCTCGACATCGGCTGCGGCTGGGGTGGATTTGCCAAGTACATCGCTGAAAACTACGGCGTGCAAGTTGTGGGGATCACCCTCTCTGAAAACCAGGCCGATTACGCCCGCGAAGTCGTGAAAGGACTCCCCGTTGAGATTCGGGTGCAAGACTATCGCGACATCGATGAGACCTTTGACCGCATCGTCGAAATTGGGATGTTTGAGCACGTCGGCCCCAAAAATTACCGCACCTTTATGGAAATCGTCCATCGCTCCCTTAAAGACGATGGAATGCTCATGCTTCACACCATTGGCAGCAATAAGCCTCTAGCTATGGGAGATCCCTGGCTCAACCGCTATATATTCCCCCACGGCCGCCTCCCCTCCGTCGCTGAAATCGGCCAATCGGTCGAGGGGCTTTTCGTCATGGAAGACTGGCACAATTTCGGTATCGATTATGACACAACGGCGATGACCTGGTTTGCCAACTTTGAAAAGAACTGGGAAAAGATCCAAGCCTCTTACCCTGCCCCCTTCTTCCGCATGTGGAAATACTATCTTCTCTCCTGCGCAGGCAGCTTCCGCGCCCGCCACATCCAGCTCTGGCAAGTCGTCCTCTCAAAGAACGGCACCCTCGGCGGCTACGACTCCGTTAGGTAAATCTGAAATCTGAATTATGAAATCTGAAAATGTCGGGGGCGAGCCCCCCGCACCCCCAAGAAACAGTCGGGTGAAGCCCCCGCTGCCCCCAAAAGTAGTTTCACCCCTGTTGCGGCTACGACTCCGTTAGGTAAAAACTCCTTGCTCCGAATGCTCAATCAGGGATATTATGCCGGACATTTTTTAGGAGTTGTCCATGATCCCCGCCTTTAGCGCTGCTCGAAACGGTTTTTCTCTTGCTCGAGTAGCAATTCCCCCTGTTTTGAGAAGCCGATTTACTCACATGCTCCCAACTCAAATGCCGAAATGGGGAAGAACAATTTCCACTCTTTGCTCCCAAACTTTGTCCTCTTTGCCAAAGCGTCATTACACCGAGATCCCTCCAGCTCTTTGGGACTTCTATGCGAAAGAATCCTACCCTGGGCCCCAATTTTCAACGGAAAGAGTTCTGTTAGGTCTCAAAGGAAATGATGACCCGGAATTTTTGGCGAGAATTTTGTCAGATATAAAACATTTCAAATATCAAAAGCTTGTATTTCCCCTCGACTCCTTAACTAAAAAAGAAAAATGGGCGGAGACCCTATTCACTGACTACAATAACATTGGGATGATCGATCTTTGGGCCAGTTCGGAAAGAGGATGCGCCGACATTTCTATTCCCCATGTAAATCCAACAGTTGAAGGTCTAGAGACGATTAGAGGTCAACTCAGTTCAGTTTGGACAAGACCAAAATTATTCGCAATTCAATCCCTCAACTTGAGAGATCCGAAAATACGAGAATCAGCTGTAAAGTTACTATGCGACCTTAGTAAGGATATCGTTTGGGACGCTTATCTATAGCTTTCATTCCAGAGCTTGAGGACTGGCTGGCCCCGCTCGAAACCGAGAATGCTGAGGGAGGCAACTGAAAGGGCAAAGAATCTGCCATCGCTGGGGGGTAGGCCGAGCCAGCGGGCGGCTAGCACGCGGAGAAAATGGCCGTGGGAAAAGAGAAGAATGTTCCCGGTGAGAGGGCGCAGTTCGGCGAGGAGTTGATCGGCTCGGGCGCCGATTTGGGCTGGCGTTTCAACGACCCCCAAGCCCGCCGCACCTATTTCGGCGCAGATTTTAGGTTATAAGTTCATTGTTTGTTGAGGAGGGGATTCCAAATACTCAAACACATGGCCGATCAGTCCTGCTTGTGTGTGCCCAGCCGTTTGTTGAAAGGCCGTTGCAGAAAGAGCAGAGGCAACTGTTTTTTCCCTATAAATCACCCTCGCATTTTCGTCAGTTTCCTTATAGATCCTTCCTTCTTGATTGTCTAAATAGGAGCTGTCAGGTTCACAGCACCTCCCCTCACAACCATTGACCCACAAATCACAACATAAACAGGGCCCATTCCAAGCCGGTTCAGAAGTTTTTCTATAGAGAGCCATTTGACCGCTACAAGGCATGAGTACCCAGCAAACACAGGTAGTCACTTTTCGACAGCAAGCTTTGAACTCTAGCGATCGACGTGTTGAATCTAAAGTTTCATAATTTTTTTGAAGTTGATCTGGGTAAATCAACCGAGTTTTTTCATTTGGAATTGCAGCCATATTAGTGTCCTTTGTTTTTTACACTAATAATAGCCAGATTAATTACTTTAAATATTCCAGTATTTATTACGGTAATTATAAAAAATATTTATTGAACAAGCTCAAGCTTCTCTAACAATTGGGCAGTAGTAAATAGATCCCCCTTGTTATAGCACTTAAGTTTCTTCTTAAGATTTTCGAATTCAAAAGCGCTCAATGACCTCGATGCTTTTCTTTTCTCTTTTTTTGTTTGAGATTAAACTGAGCTTCTTTTCGGGCTTCTTTTTCTTGCCTACTTAAAAGCTTCCTCTCTTTCTTATTTTTTTCGAGCTCTTCCCTCATGTAATCCTGAGCATGGGTAGATGGTTTTGTGCTCTCTTTAGCCCGTTCCATCTCGCGGCGCACTTCTCTTTGCACCCGTTTTGGGTTCATCCGCTTTATTTCAAGCTTGAACTCCCGCGGCTCTCCAAACTTCAACTCGCGATAATTCTGATGGACAAACTCGTAGACCTCTCCATCCGCCGGCTCCCCTCCAAATATCCATCTTGCCACTGCATAGCCCTCCTTATCGGTCCTCTCAAAAAGACCTACCCAAAACGGACCCTCGAATAAAATCGTAGCTTTTATAGTAACCATAATTCAAAGCAACTCAAGCTTTTCCAATATCTGCGCGGTAGTAAAGAGATCCCCTTTATGAGAACACTTCAGTTTCTCTTTGATGTTTTCAAAGTAAGACTCCACCGTTCTTGGAGAGAGTTTCAAGAGAGCCGCTGTCTCTTTGGCTGTTTTGCCTTGAATCAAATGGGTCAGACATTCCCTCTCTCTTTTAGAAAGGAGAGCCGCCTTGTTGAAATAGACATCCATCCCCAGATTTTTCAGAATTTCCGACGAATAAGCAGGCTCAACAGGATCGGGGCGAACATGGACATCTCCTAATTGCTCGAGAATCCCAAGCCGGTCCCAAAATTGCCAGATCTCGCTGATCTTTCCCTTAGAGAACCGATAGACGCTAAAGCCAGCAATACTAAAAACTTTCTTCTTTGGCTGGATCCCCTTGACCTTCCCCTCATGAGTTCCTTTGACGACCCATTGAACATAGACTTTATCTCCATAGGAAAAAATCTCTTCGATAAAGAATTTTTTATTGGGATAAACCTTGTTGTAGGAAGCGTCGAGTTTCTTCAGTGCGGCAAGCCCCCTCGTCACCTGGCCGCTGGCTGGCCCATGAATCACCACATCTTCTAAAATATTATCATCATAATTAGCAAGATCGGGCTGATCTATTAACCCTTCAAGCCAATTCTTAATTATTTTAATATTTTTTTCGCTCATCCAATTCCTCAAAAACAGGGCCTATTTTACCTAATAAATGAAATTTGCAGATACCGTAATTATTACGGCATAGTCCTATAAAACAAAGGAAAGTAAAAATGGCAGCAGTAGCTAAAACAACCCTAATTGGAGCTATAGACGCTCTAGCATCATCTATAAAATCATTCCCTGCGAACATCAGAGAAATCACTCGCATCTTTCAACAGGATTAAAGATATACTCACCTCAGTTACAGCAAGGCCAAAAACCCTCCCAATTCGGATGCTCAATTTGAGGGATCCAGAGATACGAAACTCCGCCGCAAAGTTACTGAGCAATCTCAGCCATTCAATCGTTTGGGAAGCTTACCTATAGCTTTTCATTCCAGAGCTTGAGGACTGGCTGGCCCCGCTCGAAACCGAGGATGCTGAGAGAGGCAACTGACAGGGCGAAGAGGCGGCCGTCGCCTGGGGGGAGGCCGAGCCAGCGGGCGGCTAGCACGCGGAGAAAATGGCCGTGGGAAAAGAGAAGAATGTTCCCGGTGAGAGGGCGCAGTTCGGCGAGGAGTTGATCGGCTCGGGCGCCGATTTGGGCTGGCGTTTCTCCGTTGGGAGCTCCTTGAAGAAATAAATTCCAACTGGGGTTTTCTTTGGCGATCTGATCGCTGGTTTTCCCCTCATATTTTCCATAGTTCCATTCGACAGCTTTAGGCTCCGGCATACAGGAATGGTCGAGCTGCATGAATTGACAGGTTTGCAGGGCGCGCTTGAGAGGGCTGGAGAGAACTATTTTCCAGGGAATCTTTTGGAGCCGTTTTCTCAAGGGGATGAGTTGTTTGATCCCCTGCTGGTTAAGAGGCAGATCGGTTATCCCCGTATGCTGGCCGCTCAAAGTCCAATCGGTCTCTCCATGGCGGCAAAGATAAATCTCGGTCATGCCACCGTAATCTCTTTGCAGAGGTAAATATCTTGGATGGTGTGGAGAAGCTGAACCCCATCTTTCATCGGCTTTTGGAACGCTTTGCGCCCCGAAATCAGCCCCATCCCGCCCGCTCTCTTATTGATCACTGCTGTCATGGCCGCTTCCTGAAGGTCATTTTCTCCTGAGGCGCCCCCTGAGTTGATGAGGCCGATGCGCCCATTGTAGCCGTTGATCACTTGGTAGCGAGTTAAGTCAATCGGATGATCGGTGGAAAGAGCCGTATACATTTTCTCACTTGATTTGCCAAACTTCAGCGCTTTAAAGCCGCCGTTGCAGATGGGGAGTTTCTGCTTTAAAATGTCAGCCTGGATCGTCGCGCCTAAATGATCGGCTTGTCCCGTTAAATCGGCCGCTTCATTGTAATCTTTGTCCACCTTAAAGGCATTGTTGCGCACGTAGCACCAAAGGACGGTGGCCATCCCCAACTCATGGGCATGGGCAAAGGCGTGGCTGATTTCGGTGATTTGGCGCCGGCTTTCGGGAGAGCCAAAGTAAATCGTCGCTCCAACTGCCACACACCCCATGTCATAGGCTTGTTTCACGGTGGCAAAAAGGGTCTGATCGTGAATGTTGGGGTAAGTGAGCAGTTCATTGTGGTTGAGTTTCATTAAGAATGGGATCTTATGGGCATATTTGCGCGCCACGCTGCCTAAAACGCCGAGAGTCGAGGCAACGGCATTGCATCCCCCCTCAATCGCGAGGCGAACGATATTTTCTGAATCAAAGTATTCGGGATTAGGGGCAAAGGAGGCTCCCGCGCCATGCTCAATTCCCTGATCCACTGGCAAGATAGAGAGATATCCCGTCCCTGCCAATCTGCCGTGGCCAAAGAGAGCTTGCAAACTTCTCAAGACGCGGATGTTCCGGTCGCTGTGGGAAAAAATCCGGTCGATCCAATCGGGGCCCGGCAGATGGAGCTTCTCTTTAGTTACCGTTTTGCAAGTATGCTTTAGAAGCTTCTCTGCATCAGCTCCCAAGAGCGACTGAATTTGCGAATGATTCATGCCTTCTTCTCCTTAAGCGCCGAACAATAGAGTGCAAGAGCTGTTTTCATGTGCATTCCAATATGATTAAGTATTTCTCTTTGAAATTTGGGACTGTCTGTGCACATCACTGCAAGCGTTTTCATAGCTGCCGAGTTTGCCTCCCAAAGCTTCCTATAAGACTCCTCCAATTCGGCGGCAGTTTTGCCTTTTCTATCCGATCTAAACTGCTCTGTTCGATCATACACTTCCTGGCGAATTGCAGCGGGACTTATTTTAACCATTGCGCTCCTTTTTCTACTGTTCGGCGAAGCATCTTGAAAATCGCCTCTCTTTTTCGATAGTGAATATTCACCCAACGGGGATCTTTGCGGGTGGCTTTCTTCAAGGCTTTAAAATCGATCTGCTGATAGGTGGAGTATTTTTGCAAAACGAGATAGAGATAGCGATAGCAGTCTTCATAGAGTAAATGATCGGTGACAAACGCCCTTGCGTTTTCAATCATTTGCAAAACTTCCCCTTCATGCGCCTCTGCCCATTTCACCTTTTCTACAACATCGCTCATATCGCCTGCAATAGGAAGATAGTGGCGATAGGGTTGGAGCGCGCCATAGAACCATTGCACCTGATCCGATTCCTGTTTTAGAGTGAGCGTGTCGGAGAGGAGCCGCCACTGGAAGCCCGGATAGGTGCACATGTGACCATCGAGTGCGGGTTGGTATTTGTAGCTCAAGTGAACAAGTTTAGAGGCAAAAGAGGCCACAAGCCCCTCTTGTTCGATCAGCTTGCGCGTGATGGGGCATTGGCAATCGTAAAAGAGCGCATCGAGAAATTCAGGAGCTGTCTTTGATTGCCTGCAAAGATTTAAGCGAGGAGTGACAAAAAGAGCCGCTTCGCCGGCCGTTACGCTGTTGTCTGATACGCCCCCTCTCCAAAAGGCCTTTCCCTTTTTTTCTGACCAAGGAATCGTATCATTCAGCGCTAAGATCTCCGCAGACATCTTGTACCAGCTCTCTGAGAGAGTGATCTGGTCTGGAATGAGCACAATGGAGCGAGTGAGCGGTTCTCTCAATTTAGCCTGCCCCAAAATGGGAACTTGCTCGCGCGGATCGTCCATCAGATAAAAATCAGGAGTCATAAAGGCCTCGGGGATCCCATCCATCGGGATCAAGATGAAATCGACATCGGGGACTTTAACATGGGAAAGAAGAGTCTTAAACGCCTTTTCGAAAGAGGTGTCGCGCGGAGAACAATGGGTAATAGGGGGAATATATTTATAAAGCTCATTGTCGAGGATCCTGTAGTGATAGCAAAAGATTGGCTTTGGCACTCTCCCCAAGATAGTATCGTAGGCTTTCTCCACGGCCCCCGCGGTAACCGGAAGGGCCCCCTTAAAATCGCTCTCCATTTGCCTCGACATCCACTCAGGGACAGCAGAATCGACCTTCGCCAAAAACTCCTCTTTGGGAAAGAAGGCATTGTACGACTCATTTTCCCGCATCACCGGCCTTGCCCGCCACGCGAGATCCCCAGCGAGAATGAGAATGGCCAAACCCAAACCGATAAGAATCTTTTTCATGAAAAATAATTTACTGCGCTAAGAAATTGCGCGCAATCTTTATTCGACGTAGAGCAGAAAGCTTTTGAGGTAACTGCTTTCTGGATGGAAAATGGAGATGGGGTGATCGTGGGCTTGGCGATGCTTTTCTAGAATGCGCACCGAGCGGTGCGCTTCGTGCGCGGCGCGGAAGAGAATGTTTTGGAAAAGGGACTCTTCCACATGGTAGGAACAGGAGCAGGTGAGGAGGAGGCTGCCCGAGGGGAGTTTTTCAAGGACGTGGCGGTTGAGTTCTTTGTAGGCGCGGAAGGCTTTGGCAATGTCATCCCGCTTTTTTACAAAGGCGGGGGGGTCGAGAATGACGAGGTCGTAGTTCCAGGAGGTTGTCTTTAAGTGATCGAAGACGTCGGCGCAGATGAATTGGTGGCCCGCGAGGTGGTTGAGCGTTAGGTTTTTCTGTAGGCGGGGCTCACACTTAGCGCTGATTTCCACGCTATCTACGTGGGCGGCTCCGCCCGCAAGTGCGGCGATAGAAAAACCGCCGGTGTAGGCAAAGCAATTGAGAACTCGTTTGCCCGGACTCAGATATCGGACGAGGCTGCGCATTTCGCGCTGATCGAGGAAGAGGCCCGTTTTTTGCCCATCGAGGAGATCGACCGAGTAGCGAAGGCCGTTTTCAATGATCTCCACTTCTTGGAGAGATTCTCCGTGGAGGAGGGCCCGCACTTCTTGGAGGCCTTCTTTTTTGCGCATGAAAGAAGTTGATTTTTCAAAGAGGGCGCGGGGTTTGTATTGATCGATGAGGTGGGAGATGATCTGGGGCTTTAGCCGCTCCATGCCGGGGTTAGAGACTTGCATGATGAGAACATCGGCGTAGGCGTCGACGATGAGGCCGGGAATTCCATCCCCTTCGGCATTGATGAGGCGAATGGCATTGGTTTGGGCAGGGTTAAACCAGCGGCGGCGGAGCAAAATCGCTTCAGCAATTCGTTTGGGAAGAGCTTCTTCTAGTGTTTCATTGCCAAAGGCGAGCATATGGCCGACGATCGAGCGCCCTCTATTGAGCATGGCAAGGCCGAGTTTCTCCCCTTTCGAAGAAAGCACTTCGGCAATTTCCCCTTCAGCAAGTGAGGGGAGCTTTGCGACTGCGCCAGAATAGATCCAGTGATGGCGCTGCAGGATCGGCTTTTCTTTGCCCGGTTTTAGACTAATGCTAATTTGCGCACTCCCATTTTCTTTTCCGGGACGAGTCCAAGAACACGGCCGATGAGATCGTAGTCGGCGACTTCGGTGATCTCCACTTCGTAGA
>DATIHQ010000087.1:0-24509 GCA_035480535.1 Chlamydiales bacterium | reverse complement strand
GAAAGCTCATCAAACGGTAAAAGAATTGTTTGATCGAGCCACTGGACTCGTGAAAGGAACTTATGGAGCGAGAGAGTTCCCCCTTCCATCTCAACGTAAACAGCAGCTGCTTTATGCATTGCATAATGCAAAGCAAAAGGGATGGGAGAGCCTTCTCGGATACGTGAAAGATGAAGAGGAGGATGAGGTTCTGAACCGCTTGGGTTACTTAATGCAAATTGCCCTTCTGAATGGTGGGATCGAACTGCTTCCTCGAGTCATTGAAACCGTTATTCCATTGAATGGGGATGACGAGGCTACAAAAAAAGAAATTGAGAGAGCGGCTAAGCATAAATCTTGGGGCACTCTTGATTCTCTTTTCAGATCATCTGGGGAGAGTCAATTCTATGTTGTGGAGATCGTTGATCAGAAATTAGAGGTGAAGGCAATTAGGGGAGAAGATCTAATCTTTGAGCGGGTGGTGGAATCGGGAACCATTCAGGAAAAGTTTTCTGAGATCCTTGGATTTCTTGCGGGGATTAAGGGGTGAGTTGCCATTTTTTGAGGAGGGCGTCCATTTTCTTCTTTTTGTGGAGCCGCTCGATGCTTTTGTTGAAGAGAGAGACGAGGTGGGGATTTCTTCCTTTGGCAGCGACGAGATGAAGGCCAGCGTCATTGAGGGGGGCGGAGGCCACTTTAAGACGATCTGCGTAGAGATCGGAGATGTAGGTGACGGCTGGGACGCGATTGAGGAGCGCCGCTTCGATTTCTCCAATGGATAGGGCGTCGAGAAGCTCTGGGATGGAATCGTAATTGCGGATGACGATGTCCCCATATTTTTGGACGAGGAGAACGGCGGGGTCGCCATTGACGAGGCCAACGAGTTCCCCTCCCATTTTGGAGAGATCTGTGTGCTGGGCATTGACAGGGACGATGAGAACAGGGCCAAGATCGAGGATGTTATCGGAGAATTCATATTTGGCTTTATTGAATTCATAGGGAGGCAGGGCGGAGATGACCGCATCGTATTTTTTCTCGCGGATTCCATCGAGGAGGCTATCCCAGTTGGCTGGGATTCTCTCAAATTGGATTCCACTATAGCTGGCAATTTCTAAAAGGAGGTCTTCGACATAGCCATTTACATACGATTCTTGAGGGCCAAAGTTGATGGGATACCAATTGGGATCAATTCCAATGCGCAGGGCGGATTTGTCATTGCTTCCGCAACTGCAGCTTTGAAATAGGAGGAGCGCGGCCAAAATGAGGGTATGTATGAATTTCATGAGAGCTGATTCTAAGGATTTGGCTTTTTAGAGCCAATGGTTAAAATTTGTAGCCCATGAAAATGGAGGTGGAGTAGTTCACCCAAAAGACCTCTTCATGCTCATTGACCCAGGTGTCGATAACGACAAGTGGAGCGGGAAAATTCGTCTCTGTCTTTTGCTTGATTTGGTTGCTGGCGCTTCGAGTCCAGGTACTTGAACCTTCAAAATAAATCCCAAAGGTCCAGCCTGTTGCGCGGTGAATGCGGATTTCAGTCCCCCCGAGCTGAGTTCCGACGCCATCGGCTTTGATCAATGAACTAGCGCGGACCCGCTGCGCAAGAGTCAGGGTGCTTGCGGGGTTATAGAGATATGTATCGTAATCGAGACGGCTCGTAGATCGAAGAGTGAGGGAATGATATTGATAGTAGAGATCCCATTGCCCTATGTCCCAAAAACGGAAGCGGATGCGCGCGTCGACAATGGGGCCAAACCAATCTTGCTGATTGGGTTTGGGAAAGCTCGTGCGAATTTCCCCCGAAGTGCCCGCGGATAAAAAGGCGGGAGGGGTGGGGATCGGAAACGATTTCTCATTTTCCGCCCAATTCATGATGTGGGCGTAGCGATATCCTGCGCCGGGGATGAATGAAAATTTAAAACTTGGGCTTTTAAATACTTTAAACTCCCATCCCAGAGATCCTTGCACATCGGCCGTATAGCCAGCGCCCAACAGAAAATTATTCAAAGAAAACGGTTCATTGACCCCATTTCCCTTGTTTGAATAGTCCCAATTTCCATCAATGAGCCATCCATAGCCCCCATGAATGCCCAAAATGGCTGATTTATACTGCGTGTGCGATCCCACTTTTAGCGTCAGAGTGCTGCGCCCATGGATTGTAGTCTGCGATTTCATTGTATTGGGAAGACCATGGACAAATTCATCGAACTGCTGCCGATCGTAGCGATAGCCAAGCGCGGCCCATTTGTGGAAGGCCCAATATTCTTGGACAAGAGGGGTGGGTGCCGGCGCCGGTTCTTCTGTCCCGTGAACAGTGCCGGGGAGAGATTCTTTAGTTTCTTCGCCCGGCTTAACTTCTTCTTTTTTCCCACACTTCCAAAAGCAATAATCTTCCCTCGTACATTCTCCATAGAGAAGGAAAGTAGAACAGAGGAATAGAATGATTCTCATATTTCCCCCATAACATATGAAGCTTGTGCAAGAAAGGAAAATTTTGCATTGTCTTCGCCATGTTAAAATATCTCCTAGTGAATTTTGGGGGACCCCGCCATTTGGATGAGATCGGTTCCTTCCTGCAAGAACTCCTCTGCGACCGCGATGTCATCCGGACGCGGATGCCCCGTCTTTTTCACAATTGGCTTTTTAAGAGAGTCGCCCGCAAGCGATCGTTGAAAATCCGCCCCGACTATGCGGAGATCGGGGGAAAATCCCCCATTTATTTCGATACGGAAAATCTCGCGCAGGCGCTCTCCGCTAAACTCAAGGCGCCCGTCCTCACCTTCCACCGTTACCTTCCCGCAACACATGCCGCCTCTCTTAAAAAAATCGAGCAATCAGCCTCCGAAATCCGCGTTCTTCCCCTCTTCCCTCAATTTTGTTATGCGACAACGGGGAGCATCGCCCGCTTTTTCAGCCGCCATCTCTCATCTGCTGCATGCAATCAACTCCGCTGGATCAAATCCTATGCGGCCCATCCAGCCTTCACCGCCGCCTATCGAAAGCGAATTGCCCACTTTCTCGATCAGCATCGATTGAAAGAAGAGGATACGGTTCTCCTTTTTTCGGCGCACGGGATTCCCCTTTCGTTCATTGCTGCGGGAGACATCTACGAATCGGAATGCAAACAGTCATTTAAGGAAGTTCTGAAAGGCTTTCCCAATGCACTGGGGCGTCTCTCCTACCAGTCCAAATTTGGGCCTGAGGAGTGGCTGCAACCCTATACCAATGAAGTTTGCGAGAAGATTCTCGAATGGAATGAAAAAAGAACCCATGTGGTGATTGTGCCGATTACGTTCACCTCTGATCATATTGAAACGCTCTATGAAATTGAGAAGCTCTATCTGCCCCCGATTCGGGCTAAAAACATCCAAGCCTATCGCTGTCCGGCGCTCAATCTCGAACCCTATTGGATCGAGGCTCTCGCCCAAATCGCCGGGGAAACCAACCTTTGCGACAACTCCATGCTAATCCGAGGGAAGACTTAGGGATCAACACCGTAATGCGAATATCAGCGCGGAGGCAAAGCAAGAACAGAGATATCGCAGAGGACGAGAGGTGAGGGAAGCCCTCACGCTCCCAGAAATATTTTTTGGGGTGTGGGGCATCCCCACCTCTCATCCTCTGCGATATCTCAGTTCCTATCCTCTGCGCTGATATTCGCATTACGGTGTCGATCCTAAGTCTGTGTCCAAAACTACTCTCTTGATCCGGAACTGGCCACTAAGTTATCCTCGGTTTCTAACATGATTCCTGCAAAGTTGATTCTCGAATCGGGAGAAATCTTCCCAGGCTTTTCTCCGGAATGGCAAAGAGATGCCTATTTCGGCGAAGTGGTCTTTTCCACCGGAATGACCGGTTATGTCGAGTCTCTCACCGATCCTTCTTACGCAGGGCAAATCCTCACATTTACCTACCCCCTCATCGGCAATTACGGCGTCCCTAATAGCGAAACCTGGGAATCGGAGAAAATTCAAGCCGCCGGCGTCGTTGCCGGATCGGTTTGTCAAACCCCAAGTCATTGGGACTCAGAGTGTTCGTTTGTGGAATGGCTGCGCGAACAACATGTGCCCCTCATCGTGGGCGTCGATACGCGCGAGTTGACCAAGCTGCTTCGGAAAAGAGGAGTTGCCCTCGGTGCGATTTGCATTGGAAATAGGCGGCCTCGGGTGTTTCCTGATCCGAATCGGACCCATCTTGTGGGAAAGGTGAGTTTGCCTGCTAAAGAGGTGTATGGATCGGGTCCGAAAAGAGTGATTGCGGTGGATTGTGGAATGAAGGCAAATATTTTGCGCTGCCTGACAAAGTTTCCGATTCAAGTGGTGAGAGTTCCCCACAATTACGATTATTCGGAAGAGGATTACGATGGATTGTTTCTTTCCAATGGCCCTGGAGATCCTGTGGTCTGTAGAGAGACGATTGCAATTTTGCGCAAAGTGTTGAAGCGGCAAAAGCCGATCATGGGAATTTGTTTGGGCGCCCAGCTCATGGCTTTGGCGATTGGCGGCAAAACTTACAAGTTGAAATTTGGCCATCGGGGGCAAAATCATCCCTGCATGGATTTAGAGAGAAAACAAGCGATCCTCACATCGCAAAACCATGGCTATGCGATCGATGAGAAAAGTCTGCCAAGAGATTGGAGAGTGAGTTTCCGCAGCCTCAATGATCAATCTGTTGAGGGAATTGCCCATAAAAAGCTCCCCTACTTCGCCGTCCAATTCCATCCCGAGAGCCACCCAGGCCCGACGGATGCGGAATATTTGTTCCAGAAATTCCACAGGTCACTGTAATGAGAGAGAAGAGATCCACCAAAGGAGCCTGTTAGATGAAAAGCGTGTTGATACTGGGTTCGGGGGGACTCCGGATTGGGCAGGCGGGAGAGTTTGACTACTCGGGATCGCAGGCGATTAAGGCTTTGAAGGAAGAGGGGCTGAGGACGATTCTGGTGAATCCCAACGTGGCTACCGTGCAGACCGATCCAGGGATGGCCGATGTGCTGTATTTGCAGCCGCTGAATGTAGCGACGGTTGAAAAGATCATCGAGAAGGAAGATCCCGATTATATTTTATTGAGTTTCGGGGGGCAAACAGCTTTGAATTTGGGGCTGGAGCTGGAGAAGGAAGGGATTTTAAAGAAGCACAAAGTAAAAGTGCTGGGAACTCCCGTCGAATCGATCCGGCTGACTGAAGATCGCGATCTGTTTAAACAGAATTTAGCTTCGATTGGCATTTTGAGTCCTCTGAGTTATGCAGTAACGAGTGTTGAGGCGGCGCTGGAGGCGGCAGAGCGAATCGGCTACCCAGTGATGATGCGTTCTGGATTTTCCTTGGGAGGGCTGGGATCGGGGAAGATTGAAAATGGGGAGGAGATGCGGGAGAGGGCGCAACAGGCTTTGCATGGCGCGCCGCAGATCTTGATCGAAGAATATCTGCTGGGCTGGAAAGAGTTGGAATATGAAGTGGTACGCGATGCGAATGATCAGGCATTGACGATTTGCAATATGGAAAATTTAGATCCAATGGGGATCCATACGGGAGAGAGCATCGTCGTCGCCCCTTCGCAAACATTGAATAATTATGAATATCACCTGCTGAGAGAAATTGCTATTCGGGCTGCGCGCCATTTTAAAATTCAGGGGGAATGCAATGTGCAATTTGCGCTCGATCCGAAGACGAGCCAATACCGCGTCATTGAAATGAATGCCCGCCTTTCCCGCTCCAGCGCACTGGCCTCGAAGGCAACGGGCTATCCGCTGGCCTTTGTCGCTGCCAAGTTAGCGTTGGGATATACCCTCGATGAAGTGTCCAATGCGATCACGCGGAAAACTACGGCCTTTTTTGAGCCGGCTCTCGACTACATCGTAGTGAAAATCCCCCGTTGGGATACGCAGAAGCTAAAGACGGCAGATCGGACAATTGGAACGGAGATGAAAAGCGTGGGAGAAGTGATGGCGATCGGCCGCTCTTTCCCTGAGGCGCTGCAAAAGGGAATCCGGATGCTGAATATTGGCTCGAGCGGTATCGATGACTTTCCCGAAGAAATCCCGATGAATGAAATCCAAAAGCCGACTGATCGGCGATTGTTTGCTCTGTATGATTATTTTCTGAAAGGAGGAAGCGTTGAAGAGGCGAGAGACCTTTCGTATATCGATCCCTGGTTTCTAGTGCAGATCCGCGATCTCGCCGTTTTTGAGAAAGGAATGGCGCAGAAAAAATTGACGCCGGAGCTGTTGCGGCGAGCGAAAGAACTGGGATTCTCAGATCGCTCCATTGCGCGGATCAAAAAGGAGAACGAGGAGGCGATTCGCAAGTTGCGATTGAAGCATAAGATCACTCCTTTCATCAAACAGATCGATACGCTTGCGGGAGAATTCGACGCCGAAACGAATTATCTCTACACGACTTATTTAGCCCAGGCTCACGATGTTGTTCCCTCGAAGAAAAAACCGATGATCGTGTTGGGCTCGGGACCCTATTGCATTGGCTCTTCTGTTGAATTTGATTGGTGCGCCGTGAACATGGCCCGCACTTTGCGCAAGCACAAAGTGGAAGTGATTCTCATGAATTCCAATCCTGAAACTGTCTCGACCGATTTCGATGAGTCAGATCGCCTCTATTTTGAAGAGCTCACGTTGGAAAGAGTGCAAGATATTGCCGATTTTGAACATCCGCGCGGGCTGATCGTCTCTGTGGGAGGGCAAATCGCCAATAATCTCGCCTATCCACTGCATCGAAATGGATATCCCATTCTCGGCACATCGGCCGCCTCAATCGATAAAGCGGAGAATCGAGATTCTTTCTCTTCCCTTCTTCGCGATTTAAAAGTAGATCAGCCTCCCTGGCAGCGGGTGGCGAGTTTGAAAAAGGCAAAAGATTTTGCCTATCACTATGGCTATCCCCTTTTGATCCGCCCTTCCTATGTTCTTTCAGGAGCGGCGATGAATGTGGTCACCAATGAAGAGGATCTGGAAAAATATTTAAAAGAAGCCGCCGTGATTTCTCCCGATCATCCCATCGTGATCTCTAAATTCATCGAGAATGCCAAAGAATTGGAGATCGATGGGGTGGCAAAACAGGGAGAAGTGATCGTTTCGGCCATTGCAGAACATGTGGAAAATGCAGGCGTTCACTCAGGCGATGCGACGATCGTCCTTCCCCCGCAGCGCTTATATTTGGAAACGATTCGAAGATCGAAAAAAATCACCCGCGCCATTGTCAAGGCGCTGCAAATCACAGGCCCCTTTAACATCCAATTCATCGCAAAAGACAACGCCATTCAGGTCATTGAATGCAATGTCCGCGCTTCCCGCTCCTTTCCCTTCGTCTCCAAAGTGACCCAGTGCAATTTCATCGAACTCGTAGCGGAAATCCTCCTGAATCAATATAAACCGCGCAGCTTTGAGACACTTGAACTCGAATATGTGGGTGTGAAAACGCCTCAATTTTCCTATAAGCGGCTGAAAGGGGCTGACCCAGTCGCCAATGTGGAAATGGCATCGACCGGCGAGGTGGCCAATATTGGGGAAAATTATCTCGAGGCTTTTTTCGCCTCTTGGCTCTCCACAGAGCAAAACATCCGCGGCAAAAGGCTCTTCGTGAGTGCCAGCGGCGAGCAGCGAGTGAAGCTGTTCGATCCCCTGCGCCGCCTGGAAAGTCAAGGATGGGATATCTATGCGACAGAAGGGACTCACGATGCGCTCGCCAAGCAGGGAGTGGGATCGGTTTCTGTCTATAAAGTAGGAGAAAAGTACGAACCGAATGTCACCACTCTCCTCGCGCAGAGAAAGGTCGATCTGATCATCAATATCCCCCGAACGGGCACGGAGAAAGATTCGGCGGGCTTTAAAATTCGGCGCCTCGCGATCGACCATCATATTCCCCTCATCACCAATCTACAGCTAGCGCAGATCTTTCTGCATTGTTTAGCTGAACTCAAACCTGAAGATTTACCCGTGCGCTCGTATCAGGAGATGACTTCTTGAAAAATCAACTCATTCGAGGCTTTGTCCGCCTAGCTCAGTGGCTCCTTCCAAAACATCGGGCGACAAATCGCCTTCTCATCGTCGCGACAACGGCGCTCGGAGACACGCTTTGGGCCACTCCGGCTATCCAGAATATCCGGCAGCGCCACCCAGATGCTTATCTCGCCGTTCTCACAAGTCCCATCGGCATGCAGCTCCTGAAACACAATCCCTCCATTGATCAGCTCCACGTTTTAGAAGAGCCGCTTCTGCCCCGTTTCTTTTCCCTTTGGAAAAGGCTCTACGCCGAGAAATTCGATACTGTCCTTCTCTTTCACGCCTCGCAGCGGCTCACGTTGCCTCTTTGTTCTTTATTGGGAGCGGAAAAAGTGGTTGGCACGGCTGGCATAAATAAGGGACTCGATTCACTCCTCACCCATCCCCTGCCGCTTCTCTCTCAACATGAAATCATCCGCCGGCTAAAAATTGCCGAACAAATCGGCGCCAAGCCCTACGTGCAAACGCTCTCCCTCTTCCTGCAACCGGAAGAAAAATTGCCGCCGCGCTCGAAGGGGCCGTGGATCGCCATTCATCCGGGATCAAAAGATGGGTTTAAGAGGTGGCCTGCGGCCAATTTTGCTGAAGTGGGACGGAAGTTGAAGGAGCAGATGAAGTGCGAGATTCTCATTACAGGAAATGGTGCGGAAAAAGCGCTCATGGAAGAAGTCGCGGCGCAAATTCCAGGCGCGCATCTCTATGAATCAAACACGAGCCTTCGCGCCTTTGCAGCTCTGCTAGAGCAAATGGATCTGCTCATTTGCAATGATACGGGCCCTGTTCATTTGGCTTGCGCGCTCAATCGCCCCGTTGTGGCGCTCTATTGTTCAACCGATCCCCATCTTTGCGGGCCCCATCTCGCCCCGAACGCAATTGCCATTTCAAAGAGGCCTACTTGCGAGCCGTGTTTGAAGAGAAAATGCGGTGTGCCATTCTGCTTCCTGCAGATCGGCGTGGATGAGGTTGTGGCAGCAGCCAACAGGCTTATGACTAAGGACGTAATGCGAATATCAGCGCGGAGGGAAGAACTGAGGTAATCGCAGAGGACGAGAGGTGGGGATGCCCCACACCCCAAAAATTTCTATCTTTTTTCTGGGAGTGTGAGGGCTTCCCTCACCTCCGCGTTCTCCGCGGCTAACTCCCTTTGCGCGTCTCGCGCCTCCGCGCTGATATTCGTATTACGCCTCCGGTAATAAGCTGCCCGCTCAATGGCCAAATGAGATGGCTTTTAGTTCGCAATAGTCATTCAGGCTTTCGATTATCCCGCCTTCTCTCCCAATTCCCGACTCTTTCCAGCCGCCAAAGGGAAGTGTGATCGTGTAGACGTTCGTCGTGTTGACGCCAACGGTCCCCGCTTGCAGAGCCTTTGCTACGCGCATCGCCCGCTTCTGATTTTCTGTGTAAAAATAGGCGGCGAGGCCATAGCGAGTGTCATTGGCTTTCTCAATCGCCTCTTTCTCCGTTTTAAAGCGATAGAGGGCGATGACGGGGCCAAAGATTTCTTCCCGCCAAATGCGCATCTTGGGAGAGGCATGTTTGAGAATGATCGGAGAACAGAGAAGTCCTTTTTGCGTAGAGTGCAGTATGATTTCAGCGCCTTTGCGAATGGCATCTTTTATGAGCTGATCCACTTTTTCTTTGGCCGCTGTGTTGATTAAGGGTCCTAGGTCAACTTGTTTTAAGCCCGAGCCGCAGGTGAGCTTTTTAGCTTTTTGGATGCATTTCTTGATGAATGCGTCGTAGATGGAAGCGTGCACGAGAAAGCGGTTGAGCCCATTGCAGCATTGGCCGGCATTTAAGAATTTGAGAGAGAAGGCCCCCTCAATGGCTTGATCGAGATCGGCGTCGTCAAAGATGATGAGAGGGCAATTGCCTCCCAGTTCCATCGTCGCTTTTTTCACTGTGGCTGCGCCTGCTTTTAAGAGGAGTTTGCCCACTTCTGTGGAACCTGTGAAGGCGATTTTTTTGACGAGAGGGTGCGTCGAGAGAACTTCGCCCACTTCCTTTGGATTTTTACATGTGATTATGTTCAATACTCCTGGAGGAAGGCCCGCCTCGTGAGCGAGAGCGGCTAAGGCAAGTGAGGAAAGAGGCGTGTCTTCGGCTGGCTTTAATACGAGTGTGCAGCCTGCGGCTAGAGCAGCCAGGGTTTTCACCGGGACATAGAAGGGGAAATTCCAAGGAGTGATCGCTGCGACAACGCCCATCGGCTGGCGAATGGATAGGCCAGAGCGTGTCCCATCGGGATCGCAGTGCGTGTATCCATGAATGCGGCGCCCCTCTTCAGCCAGCCATTTTAAAGAATGAACGGCAAGAAGAACTTCATCTTTAGATTCTGTGAGTGGTTTTCCTTGTTCTAGAGTGAGAAGATGAGATAACTCCTCTGCATTTTTCTCAATTAAATCGGCCAACTGGATCAGTTTTTTTGCTCTTTCCGAAGCCAGCATCGCAGACCAGAGAGGAAAGGCCCGATGAGCCGCTTCTACTGCTTTTTTTGCTTCCTGCCTTCCGAGATCTGCCACCTTTGCGATCTGTTTTCCATCAAAGGGATTGAAAACGGGAAAAGTCCTTCTTCCTGCAACCCATTTTCCGTCGATGTAGCCTTTGGTTTTTAAAAGCATGGCAATCCTTACCCTCTTTTTTTTCACTCTAGACAAATATTATTTTTTCCTCCTTAATATTCTGTCTTAAAAGGAGCTTTATCTTATGAAACTTTGGCACTTAGCATTCGCATTGACCGCTTCTTTTGCAACGGCAGAAAATAAGATCGAGCACCTCACTCCCCCCATTTTAGAGCGAGCTACCGTTGCATCTGAGGTGACTTGCACGCGGCCGATGAGAGAAGGAACATTTAATATCTCCACAGAAACAGTTGGAAATCAATTTGTCGTTCATTGCTATGGCCATGGAGGCTGCGGATGGACCACTTTCATGGGCTCTGTCGAGCGGGCCATTGAATTGCTGCAAAGAAAATATCCCACTCCGATGATGACGCCTCCGATCCGCGTCATTGGAACTGGATGCATGGGACTTTGTTCAACCATTGAACTCATCCGAAGAGGCTATACAGTCACCGGAATTACGACAGATGAGCTCTACAATATCCCCTCCTGGAACGCCGCCGGCTATTATGCGATTGTATCGGTGAAGATCTCCCCCGAAGAGGAAGCGGCCGTCAACCAAATCAATCTCTTCACCTTCCGCGCCTATCAAAAAATCCAGGCGGGAACCCATCCCTATCTAACGACAAAGGCAGTTCGCTATCTCCCCGTTTATTGCAGTGAAGATACGCATGCGGGGGTGGAGGAATTGGAAGAATATAAGATGATTCCCCCTCGAGAAATTGTCGATATCGACTTTGGCAATGGGGTCGTCCACAAGAATTTCAAGAAAATGATGACCTACTTCTTCGACGTCACCACCTTGATGCAAGATCTCCATGCCGAAGTGGCCCGCTTGCAAGTGCCGATTGAAAAGAGAAAGATTGTGCATTTCGATGAACTCGCCGAAGAGATCGTCTTTAATTGCACAGGACTTGGCGGCGGCGATCTCGCAAAAGATGTGAAAATGATCCCCGTTCGGGGCCATCTCGTCATGTTGAACGAAGGGGCGGGAAAAGGTCATATGGATTACATGATCTACACCAAAGTTCAGCAAGAGGGGAAAGAAGAGTATGTCTATTTCTTCCCCCGCACTCATTTCATCAATCCAACGGGGCAAGGCTCTCCTGCCTATGGCGTCCTCGGCGGCACCTTCCTCGCCAATGCAGATAAAATGCCTGCGCCAGAGCTCTCCCAACTCGATGAACTCGAATTTAAGCGGCTCCTCGATCGCAACTCGATGTTCTTCCACGGCAAACCATTTAGTGATTAAACAAACGAAAAGAGGAAACCCCTAAATTGCTCCTGTAGGGTCCTTAGATCGACTAGCCCGTCGAGGGTTTGTTTGTCGATCCAGTCGTTGAAGTGGTCGAGGAAATCTCGGGTGGGAAGAGGAGGAAGCTGCTTGCGCAGATCTTTGATCGTGCGGCTGAAAACGGCTTCCGCTCTTTTATAGCCCTTATCGAAAAAGCGCTTGAGGTCGAAGAAATAGCCGTTTCGAAAGGCTTGGATCTGCTTGAACGCGAGGGGGCCGGCTTTAGGGAAATGGGCTTTTGCGTGGTGGGTAACGATCGAATGGAGCGCTGTATAGCGTCTGGTATCGGGAAATTCTCTTTCGATATGCGCCTGGATAGTCCTCACAAAAGTTTCTGTATCCAAATGAGAGGAAATCTCGTTTGAAGAGTAGTGGCAGAACATATAGCAAAAATCAAATGCCTCTTCTTTTAAAGTCTCGGAACAAATTTTCCCAAATTTTTGGGGCCTGTCACTGACCCATTTGTTAAAGTGCTCATTGAGGTTCTCCAAGACAGAAGGGAGAGGAGGCAGAAGATTCCCATGACCTGTAACCGCATTGATCCATACGTTTTTAGCCCTGAGCGCTACCGCGGGCTTAAAAAGTGTGCCGATGTCATGAATGTAGGCACATTGAATTCGAGACATCTTCCCGAAACAGATCGGCCGATTGCGATGATATTTGGAAACGGGGAGTTGCTCTCTAAAATGATGGGTGATGATGGAATGAATGGCCGCAAAGAGATCGTTTTGAGATTTGGGAAATTCCTTCCGCGCCTCTCTTTTTAATAATTCTTCCAGCCCACCAATGCTAAGAACGCCCGCAACCATAAAATTCTTTAGAAAAAGTGGAGGCATTGTACTAGAATGACGAGAGATTGTCTACATGAGGTGAGGATGTTTGTGAAGAATCGAATGAAAGGGCATGATGCAGGCATGAAGCAGAGTTTGGCGGGACGAGATCTTGTTTCGATTAGCGATTTGTCGAAAGAGGAAATCGAATTGATCTTGTCCGTAGCTGATGAGCTGCAAAAAAAGGGGCGGCCCGATTTGTTGAAGGGACAGATCCTGGCGAATTGCTTTTTCGATCCGTCGACAAGGACGCGATTGTCATTTGAGGCGGCGATGTTGAGGCTTGGGGGCGCCGTGATCGGCTTTTCAGAACCTGCGATGACGTCAAATAAGAAGGGAGAGTCGCTCCTCGATACGATGCGGGTGATCGGCCTCTACGCCGACATTGTAGTGATCCGCCATCCAATGGAGGGATCGGCCCGCTTGGCTGCCGATGTGATCGATAAGCCGGTGATCAATGCCGGCGATGGCTCAAATCAACATCCGACACAGACGCTATTGGATTTGTATACAATTCGAGAAAGCCAGGGGAAAATCGATGGGCTCAACATCGCAATGGTAGGCGATTTAAAGTATGGAAGAACCGTTCATTCGCTCAGCTTAGCCTTGGCCAATTACCCCGTGAGATTGTATTTTGTCTCTCCAGAGAACCTCCCCTTGCCCGATGCAATTTCTCATGATTTGAAAAAGAAAGGAATTAAGTTTTCTTTCCATAGCAATATTGAAGATGTGATCTCAAAAGTCGATATTCTCTACATGACCCGAATTCAAAAAGAGCGCTTTTCCGAAGGGACGGATTCTTTTGTGAATACCTGCCGGCTGAAGAAAAAACATTTAGAGAAGGTGAAGCCCAACTTGAAAATTCTTCATCCCCTTCCCCGCGTCGATGAAATTGAAGAATCCATCGATTCAACGGTCTTTGCAAGCTATTTTCAACAAGCAGCCAATGGCGTTCCCATTCGAATGGCCCTTTTGGCATTACTATTGGGGAAACTATGAAAGAAAAAACCCTCTCCGTTTCTGCCATCAAAGAAGGAACTGTGATCGATCACATTCAGGCGGGCCAAGCCTTGAAAATCATCCGCCTTCTCCGCGCTGAAGAAAAACGGGTCACGATGGGGCTGAATTTGAAAAGCCAATCGATGGGATTGAAAGACATCATCAAAATCGAAAATGTCTTCCTCACCGAATCGCAAGCGGGGCAAATTGCCATTTTCTCCCCTTCCGCAACGGTGAATGTGATTGAAAACTATCAGGTCGCGAAAAAGTTCAATGTGAAACTCCCCGAGGCCATCACTGGCGCCCTGGCTTGCCCATCCCCTCGCTGCATCACAAATGGAGAAAAAATTCCCACTCTCTTTACAGTGGAAGAAAACAACAGCCATGTCACCCTTTTTTGCAAATATTGTGAAAAATTCTTCTCGCGCGACGAAATGCACGAAAAAGTATGATTGAGATTCGCAAAGTTCAGACGATCGATGGACGCCGGATCGATCGCATTGTCAAGAGCGATAATATGCAAGTGATTGAGGCTGAGCATCTTGTGATGTTTCCAGCGTTGATTGACCCCCACGTTCACTTTCGAGTTCCCGGCGCAGAACATAAAGAGACCTGGGAGAGCGCAGCTAGGGCGGCGATTGCGGGGGGCGTGACCACCGTCTTCGATATGCCGAATAATAATCCTTCCTGTGTTTCAAAGAAGCGGCTGGAAGAAAAGATGCAGCGGATCGATGAGCAATTGAAGAGCTCTGGCATCCCTCTTCGCTATTATTTGTATTTGGGGGCGGATCAAAATCATCTGGATGAAATCGCAAAAGTGAAGGAGAAGATCATTGGGTTGAAGATCTACATGGGATCTTCCACGGGCGACTTGTTGATGGATCGGCTGCCGGCGTTGGAAAAAGCCTTTCAGATCGCAGGAGAAAATGGGGTCATCGTCGCGGTTCATGCCGAAGATGAAGAGAGGATTGCAGAGAGGAAAAAGCAATTTGCGGGAGAAAAAGATCCCGCCGTGCACTCAAAGATCCGCAATCCCGAAGTGGCGACGAGTGCCTTGGATTTGGCCATTCAACTCGCCGAAAAGCATGGGGCGCGGTTGTATGTGGCTCATGTAAGCACAAGAGAAGAATTGGCTCTCATTCGCGCGGCGAAAAAACGGGGCGCGGCTGTCTATGCGGAGGTGACGCCCCATCACCTGTTTTTAAATGAAGCCGATTACAAGCGATTGGGAACTTTTGCTCTCGTCAATCCCCCGCTGAGGACAAAAGCGGATAATGCGGCGCTTTTTGAGGCGATCCACGAGGAGACGATCGATACGGTAGGCACCGATCACGCGCCGCATACGCGGGAGGAAAAACAAGCTCCCTATGGGTCAGCGCCGTCAGGATTTCCCTCCATTGAGCTTTATTTCGCCCTTCTGCTGAATGCGCATCATGAAGGAAAGCTCTCCCTAGAAGAGATCGTCTCTTTAACCCACACCCGCCCCCAAGAGATTTTCAAGCTGCCGCCCAATGACGATATCGTTCTCGTCGATATGAATAAGAAGCGGACGATTGACGATTCTCATCTGCGAACGAAAGCAAAATGGTCCCCCTATGCAGGAAAAACTGTCACCGGCTGGCCCCGTTATGTTATTCTAAAGGGCAAGATCTATGATTTGGAGAAACTGTGAAAGACTGGTATCCAGATGAGCCGGCGATCTACGATGTGAATAAAACCTACTTGGAAAATGCGGAAATGGGTCCCTTTTTTAAAGGGAAAATTCCGAAGCGGCCCAAAATAGAGAAGAAAATCGATTTTTTGGGCTTTAAAGTGAATTCCCCGATTGGGATTCCGGCAGGGCCTCTGCTGAATTCGAAGTGGATTGCATTGGCTGCGAAGCTCGGCTTTGATATTGTCTCTTACAAGACCATTCGGAATTATGCTCATCCTGCCCATGCGTTGCCCAATGTGATTTTTGTGAAACAAACAGGGCCTCATGAGGCCGTGAGGTTGGATGAGCCCAGTGAAGATCTTTCCCAGCTCACCATCACCAATTCATTTGGAAATCCTTCCCGTTCTCCCGAATATCTCATCGCAGACATCGCAAAGGCAAATGCCTCTCTGGGAGAAGGGCAGGTGATGATCGTCTCCATTTTTGGCGCTCCCAATCAGGGAATCAGCATGGTTGACGATTTTGTCCGCACCGCTGTTTTTGCTAAAGAGGCGGGCGCAAAAATTATCGAGGCCAATTTTTCTTGTCCCAACGTCGATAAATCGGAAGGGTGTCTTTATATGAGCCCTGAAACTGTCTTTGAATATGCGAAAAAAATCTCCGAGGCGATTCGACCCATTCCGCTCTTGATTAAAGTGGGTGTCTTTTCCCATCCGGAACAGGTGAAAGAAGTCTTCTTTGCTGCAGCCAGGGGCGGTGTAAAAGGGATTTGCGGCCTCAATTCAGTCAGCATGCGGGTGACGAATGCAAAAGGAGAACATCCACTTGGTGAAACAAGGAAAACCAGCGGCGTCACTGGCGGCGGGATCCGCAGTGAGGCGCTTCACTTCATCCGCAAAGCAGCCGAAATCATCCGTAAAGATAAATTAGATCTCCTCTTGATCGGCTGCGGAGGGATCATGCGGCCCGAACACTTCACTGAATTCTTCAATGCGGGGGCCGATATCGCCATGGCAGCTACAGGCATGATGTGGGATCCTTTTTTAGCACTCCGTTATCACGAAATGGTGAATCATGCGCACGCTTATCCATAAACTCTTTGAACTCGGCGCTGTGAAATTCGGCAGCTTCACTTTGAAAAGCGGCCTTGTCTCTCCCTTTTATATCGATCTGCGCCTCACCATCTCTAACCCCAAACTTCTCGTCGCCATCGCGGAAGCGATGCATCAGGCAAGCCGCGAGTGCACCTATGAGCTCCTCTGCGGCGTCCCCTACACTGCCCTTCCTTTTGCCACTGCCATTTCCATTGCGCACAATATCCCCATGGTTTTGCGCCGAAAGGAGAAAAAAGAATATGGCACGGGCAAAACGATTGAGGGAAGTTTCACCCGGGGACAAAAATGTCTCATTCTGGAAGATGTCATTACTTCAGGTAAAAGCATTTTAGAGACAGCAGAAGCTTTGCAAGTGGAAGGGTTAAAAGTGGAAGATGCGGTGGTCTTTGTCGACCGGGAGCAAGGGGGGGCTAAATCGCTTGCAGGCCGCCACATTCGGGTCCATTCTGTCTGCACCATTAGCCAGATCGTCGCCATGCTCCTCGAAGATCGAAAAATCAATGAAGCCATGGCCACCGCCGTTCTCACCTTCATCCGGGAAAACCAAACATGAATCAACGACTCTCTTATTTAAAACGGGCGAGCTTAACGCTCCATCCCATGGCGCAAAGGCTCTTTAAAATCATGGAAGATAAAAAGAGCAATCTCGCGCTTGCCGCCGATGTTGTCTCCCAGAACCAGCTCCTCGAGATGGCAGACCAAATAGGCCCTCATATTTGCGTTCTGAAAACCCATGTCGATCTTCTCGAAGATTTCACCCCCGATCTGGGTCCTCGATTGCGGGAAATCGCCCAGAAACATCGCTTCTTGATCTTTGAAGATCGGAAATTCGCCGACATCGGCCAAAATGTGGCGCTTCAATATGAAAAAGGGATCTACCGCATCGCTGAATGGGCCGATATCGTCAACGCCCACATCGTTCCGGGACCCGGGGTGATTGAGGGACTTAAGGCACCCAAAGGGAAAGGATTATTGCTCGTGGCAGAAATGAGCTCGGCTGGCACGCTAGCCAAAGGGACCTATGCAAAAAAGGCCGTTGCCATGGGAGAGGCGCACGCCGATTTCGTCATGGGGTTTATTTCGCTTCGTAAATTGAGCCAAAATCCGGGCATGATCCACATGACTCCCGGCGTAAAACTGAAAAAAGGAAAAGATTCTCTGGGGCAGCGCTACCGCACCGTCGATGAGATCTTGATCAAAAACCAGAGCGATGTGATCATTGTAGGCCGCGATATTACCCATTCCTCAAACCCTGAAACGCAAGCGCTTCTCTATCGAGAAAAAGGTTGGACCGCCTATGAAACATCCCAGAATCTTCATCCTTCTTCTGAATTGGAACGGTAAACGAGATACTCTCGAATGCCTCGCCTCATTAGAAAAAGTCGACTATCCCAATTTCCAAACCCTAGTTGTCGATAATGGATCGAGCGATGATTCAGTCCCCGCTATCCGCGCTGCATTTCCAAACGTCCTCATTGATGAGACTCATGCCAATCTCGGTTTTGCTGGGGGCAATAATGTGGGCATCGAGTGGGTCTTAAAGCATCATGCCGAGTGGATTTTCCTCCTCAATAATGACACCATCGTCGCTCCCGATCTTCTCCACCGCTTTTTGGAGGCGGCCCAAAAGCAGCCCAAAGCAAAAATCCTCGGGGCCAAGATCTATCGCTACTCTGATCCCCAGCGCATTGACCACTTAGGCGGCTCCTGGAATCCAAAAATCGTTGAATTTGATTCCTATGCCTATAACCAACTCGACAATCCCTATTACAGCGACATGCGCCCTGTCGATTATGTCTGCGGCGCTGCTCTTTTCATGCACGCTTCCGTCCCAAAAACCATTGGCCTCCTCGAGCCCCGTTTTTTTCTCTTCTGGGAAGAGACGGACTATTGTTTTCGCGCCCGCCGCGCGGGGTTTGAGGTATGGACAGCGCCGGAGGCGAAAGTGTGGCACAAAGTGTCCGCTTCTTTTACGGGGGGCAAGCCCCACATGCAATATTTTTGGTGGCGGAGCCGTCTTCTTTGGCTCGAGAGAAATTGTAGTGCGGAGGAGAGGAGGGAATTATATAAAAAAGTCATTTTCCCTGAACTTTTCAAGACATTGCGCCACTATCTACTGCGCTCATTGCAAAACTTTCTAACGCGGACGCGCGATCCGGTTCGTCTGGAGAAGGCAAAACGGTATAAGGCAGGGTGTATGGGGGCGCTTGATTACTACCGCCGCAAATTCGGCAACTGCCCCGCGTGGCTCGTGAAGAAGAAGTAACAGACATATGACTAGAGACGTAATGCGAATATCAGCGCGGAGGCGCGAGACGCGCAAAGGGAGTTAGCCGCGGAGGACGAGAGGTGAGGGAAGCCCTCACACTCCCATTGAAAATTTTTGGGGTGTGGGGCATCCCCACCTCTCGTTCTCTGCGGCTAACTCAGTTCTTCCCTCCGCGCTGATATTCGCATTACGGCTCTAGCCATAAGTATTAGAAAAAGATTTCTTGAGCGAGTTTTGTTGAAAAAGGATGCGCAAGGGTGATATAAGTAGGAGGTAGGTGCAAATTATGATAATGCTCAGAGTCCTCTCTCTTCTTATCCTGGCTTTTCTCGCCGGTTGCGCAAGTAATGAATCCATTGTCAATAATGTCGAGGAAAGAGAGGCGAATGAAATCGTCGTCTTCTTAGCCTCAAAAGGAATCGAAGCGCAAAAAGTGCAGATGCCCACAAGCGCGGTAGGTGGCACAGCGACAATGGAAATGTATAACATCTCGGTCGCCACCGATAAGACAACCGATGCCATGGCCCTGCTAAATCGCTACGGTTTGCCAAGGAGAAAAGGCACAACGCTGTTGGAATTGTTCGCTCCCCAAGGTTTGATGTCCTCAACGAGAGAGGAAACGATCCGCTACCAGGCGGGATTGGCCGAAGAGTTGCGCAATACGATTCGAAAAATCGATGGCGTCATCGATGCCGATGTGCAGATTTCGTTTCCCGATACAACCGTAACGCCGCTGCCCGGCGCGCCTGCCCCCAAAGTGACCGCCGCTGTGTTTGTGAAACACCAAGGCATTTTGGAAGATCCAAATAGCCACTTGGAAGTGAAAATTAAACGCCTGATGGCAGGAAGCGTCAATGGCCTTGATTTCGATAACGTCTCTGTCATTTCCGATCGCTCCCGATTTGCCGATATCACACTGGATGGACAAGGAGAAATGATCGGCGCTAAAGCGCTGCATCAAACCTATGTGAGCATCTGGGGTCTGGTCATGACCAAAAGCTCCCTCGCCCGCTTTCGATTCATTTTCTTCACCTTCATCGTGCTGCTTCTTCTTTTCTCGGGCGCTGTCGGCTGGATGATCTATAAGTTTTATCCCCAAATCCGCACGAAGAAAACAGAAGCTTCAGAAACACCGCCTTCTGAAATTGGCCCAATGTGAGAAATGCAAGTGAGTTGGTCTTAAAGGCTTTCTTGAGTAAATTGCCGCCGGAGAGAAAAGGCGCTCTGGAGAAGTTTTTGCCAGAAAAAGAGCGGTTGAGACTGGAAGAATTGCCCAGCTTTACAGAGGGAGTCACTGCCGAAGGATTTACCAATGGAGGGATGTTAAACCATGTCCATTGGTCCTGGTTTTTACCCACATTGAAGACCTACCCAGAACGGGAACAGATCTTTTTTTTATCCTCTTTAAATCCCACCTGGGCTGAGAGTTTGGCCCATGAATTGGGAATTAAGAACCCTAGAGAAGAAATCAGCGAAACGGCGCGGGGATTTTTCTCTCAAATCTTATTGAATAGTTTAGTGGGGCCAAAAGATCAGCTGCTCCCCATCGATTATTTGCCCCCTTCCCCACTGAAGCGGCTCTTGCGGCTTTCTAAAAAAGAACTGACAAAGTTGATCGATTTCCTCGCTCTTTATGATTTAGCTGTGGAAATGCGCCAAATTGTAGAGACAAAAATACTGAAGAAAATCTACAGTTTTTTATCGGAGGATGAAAGAAAGGTCCTCAAGCAGATCATGGCTCACCAAAAAGAGCCGTTTTCGATTGCTAGAATGGGATTGGATCGATGGGATGGAGAGGAAGAATCGCTCCGCCATCTTCTGCACCGAAGGGGCCTTGCCCGCTTTGCAGTTGCCCTCTCAGGCCAAGATCCCGATTTCATCTGGTATATCTGCCACCAGCTGGACATTGGCCGAGGAAACGCCCTCTTTAAGATGTGCGCCAAAGAGCCAACGCCTGGTTTAAGTGAAGCGATCATTCGGCAGATTGAAGAAATCCTGGCAAAGGAAGAACTGTTTATATGAAATTTTTCTCCTTGATCTCTGGCAAAGAAGTGCACGCGGCTCCTGGGAAAAAAGTGATCCCGGAGAAAGAGTTTTCTATCTTGCAAGAGGCTAGTGAAATTCTCGAAAAGGTGCGCCGCGAGGCAGAGGCTTTTAAAAGGGAAACAGTAGTCGAGGCGGAAAAGATCAAAGAACAGGCCTTTAAAGAAGGCTTTCAAGAAGGGCTTGTCTCGCTGAATAAACATCTGCTAGCCCTCGATCACGAACTAAAGACGATCCGCAGCGATGTGCAAAAAAAACTTCTTCCTCTTTCCCTTACAGCAGCCCGAAAGATCATCGGGGAAGAACTCAAGCTCCATCCCAGTCAGATTGTCGATATCGTCCTCACCGCATTAAAACCAGTGACGCAACATCGCAAAATCATCATTTACGTCAATAAGGCCGATCTGCCCCTCATTGAAGATAGCAAGGGGAAAATCAGAAAAATGTTCGAACATCTGGAAAGCCTTTCGATTCAAGAAAGAAACGATATTGAACCGGGGGGTTGCATGATAGAGACCGAAGCTGGCATTATCAATGCGCAACTGGAAAACCAATGGCGCGCGCTCGAGTCAGCCTTCGAATCGTTTATGAAAAAGTAACTATGCTAAAAATCCTCTTCTGCCTCTTTCTCTTCGCAAGTCCGCTGCTGGCCCAAACAGTCCCCGCACCTAAACCTGCGCAAACTGCACCTGCCGGCATCGCAGCGACTACTTCTGCAGAAGAAGGCACCAACCCTTCCATGGTGACCAAATTAGCCGTCTTGGCCGCCCTTTCGCTCCTCCCCTTTGCGATCATGCTCCTCACCTCTTTCATGAAGATCGTCGTCGTCCTTTCGCTCCTGCGCAACGCCTTAGGCGTCCAGCAAACACCGCCGAACCAGGTCTTAAACGGCATTGCCCTGCTCATTTCGATTTATGTCATGTTCCCCACGGGCCTGGCGATGTATACAGCAGCCAAAGATACGATCGATAAGAATCAGCCCACCGCGATGATCTCAGGAGAGGCGGCTGTCTACATAGTGAATGTGATCGACAAGGCCAAAGAACCCATGCGCGACTTTTTACAGCGCAATACCAGCACCAAGCACGTAAAGAGTTTTTATAACCTCGCCTATAAGATTTTCCCCGATCCCTATAAAACCGACCTCAAGCAAAATGACTTCATCGTCCTAATCCCCTCCTTCATCACAAGCCAACTAAAAACCGCTTTTGAGATTGGAGTCCTCATCTATCTCCCCTTCTTTGTCATCGACCTTGTTGTCTCCAACATTCTCCTCGCGATGGGGATGATGATGCTTTCTCCCCTCACCATTGCCCTCCCCATCAAGCTCCTCCTTCTCGTCATGGTGGATGGATGGACGGTTCTGGTGCAAGGGCTTGCCATGTCGTTTAAATAGGAAAATTGATGTTTGCCAATGAAATCTACCAACTCACCTACCAGGCGCTCATCCTAATCCTGCTCCTCTCTGGGCCTCCGATCATCATTAGCACCATTCTCGGCCTCATCGTCGCCATTTTCCAGGCAGCCACGCAGATTCAGGAACAGACGCTCTCCTTCACCGTCAAACTCTTTGCTGTGATTTTTACGATTATTTTCCTCGGCGGCTGGCTAGGAGCGCAGGTGTTGCAATACACGAATACCATTTTTGTGAGTATTACACGGTTGGGGATGTAACAAACCAATGTACTGCAACCAGTCGGGAGAAACCCCCGCTGCCCCTTGCGGGGGCACAGCCCCCAGCTCCCCAATCGGGCTCGGGCTCGCACGCGGGCTCGGGCTCGAAAGACTAAAGAAAGCTTATGTAGTAACCCAATAACCTGAACCCAATTTGGGGGCAGCGGGGGCTTCACCCGACTGGGGGGTGCGGGGGCGGAGCCCCGACTTACGAGCCCGAGCCCGCGTGCGAGCCCGAGCCCGATTTAGCTTATGGATAGTTATACTGCTACTAATGATTACGTCGCTCTTTTGCTCTCCCTGCCGGGCTTGCAACCCGTCACCGTCTTGTCTATCTTTTTCCTGACGCTGGCGCGGATTTTGCCTGTGGTAGCGCTGGCTCCCTTCTTGGGAGCGAAAACTGTGCCGATGGTGATCCGAATGATGTTTAGCGTGGCATTGGTCGCGATCTTTTTGCCCTTTAACTTGGTGAATACCCATGTAGAAGTGCCGTATGGAATGGTCTTCATTGGGCTGATGGTGAAAGAATTGCTGGTGGGGGTGATTTTGGGGATGATCGCCGCTGTCCCCTTCTTCATCGCCCAAATGGCGGGGGGCTTAATCGATCACCAACGGGGGGCGTCGGCTCTGCAGGTCACCGATCCCAGCACAATGGCCCAGACGGGGTCGATCGGATTGCTCTATAATTACGTGCTGATTGCTTTGTTCTTCTCTTTGAATGGGCCGTTTTTCTTCCTA
The DNA here is from genome assembly GCA_035480535.1 of Chlamydiales bacterium. Classification (GTDB taxonomy): domain Bacteria; phylum Chlamydiota; class Chlamydiia; order Chlamydiales; family SM23-39; genus DATIHQ01. The sequence continues at coordinate 1,279 of DATIHQ010000087.1, read as the reverse complement.
GATGGGGTGGCGAGCTCCTATGAGCTATTCCCCGTTACGGGGACGATTAACAGCGCTCTGTTCCATATGCAGACTCCCTTTTGGAAGCAGATGATCGGGCTGCATCAATACATGATGACGCTTTGTATTCAGCTTTCAGCGCCGGCCCTGATAGGAATTCTTTTAACCGATATGTTCCTGGGGATCGCCAATCGCCTGGCCCCGCAAGTGCAAATTGTGTTCTTGGGGATCTCGCTCAAATCCTGGGTGGGAATCGCCCTGATGACCGCCGCCTGGGCCCTCATTCTTCAAGTAATGGGCCGAGAATCGATCAACTTCATCCAATCGATGAACCGCCTCATCCAACAAACCGGCATGAGCTACGGAGGCCCTTAAAAAGGACAAAAAAAAACCCTCGTTTTTCAACGAGGGTTTAAATGATCGTTTAGATCGTCTTGTGCTTATGGGCGGTATGGAAGAGCAAAATTAGAAATGCCCGTCCTTGCGGCTGCATAAACATTCTGAGCTTTAGTAGCGACTTTAGAAGCAATAGCTCCTGCAGTCAAAGTACCGTAGAAGTATGCAGTCTTAATCGCACCGCGATTTCGATAAGCTAGAGCTGCTGCACCGACTGTACCTGCAGCTACTGCTACTGGAACTGTATAGGGAGAAGCGGCTACGGCTGCCATAACAGCAGATCCTTTTGCAAGGACTGGTGCAACATATGGAGTCGCTTGAGCCACTAAATTAGAAGCTGTCGCAGAGATTTGAGCTCCGGCTTCAGAAACTAATGTAGAAGCTGTTTGATAAACAGTTGGTTGTACGCCGCAAGATGCAGAGTAGAAACGTCGGGCTGCTTCACATGCTTTGAAGGCAGCAACTTTACTTGTATAATGATCCACAAAGAAAGCCGTTGCAACAGCGGTGGTAACGACAGCAGCTGCGCCAGCTTTTACTTTAAAGCTTAATGGGTCTACATTTTCTTCAACATCTGCAACATCATCAGCTGTATTTTCTTCTGCAGGAACTTGGGCCGTTGCAGTAGATTTGAATTTAGATGTCAAAGATGAGAGAGCGGATTTTGCTCTTGCGCTGTATGTAGATGCTGTTTCGCATTCGACGAGTTTGTCTGCGAGGAAGACGAGCGTTGCGTTCTGTTTGTTTGATAAAAAGGCCTTTATTAAGGCTTTTGCTGCTGCTTTCTCTTCTTTCTTGCCAAGCTTTGCTACTAGTTCTGCCGGTACAAAGTCACCTTGAGCATATCCAATAATTGTTCTCAACGTCTTCGCATTCGTTACAA
>DATIHQ010000086.1:0-30065 GCA_035480535.1 Chlamydiales bacterium | reverse complement strand
CTGCCATTGAGGACAATTTTTCAGCACGAGGAGCATGCGGGAGGCGTAATCCCAATCATCCGTAACAAAGGTGGCTTTTCCTTTAGGAGTGACGATTCTTTGCAACTCGGAGAGAAAAGGTTCGCGGACGAGGCGATGCTTTGCATGGCGCAGCTTTGGCCAGGGATCGGGAAAGTTCACATAAATTTCAGAAACCGACTCTTGCGGCGGGTAATAGCGAGTAAAGGTTTGGGCCTCTCCGCAAACGACGTAGAGGTTAGAGATGGCTTCGCGATGCAGTTTCAGCCAGATCTGCCGCGCCCGCTCAAACTTCTTCTCCACCGCGACCCAATTCAGGTGGGGATTTTGCTTGGCCCGCGCGCCAATCCACTGGCCATTGCCGCTGCAATATTCAATAATGATCGGGTTGTCATTGCCAAAAAGTTCAGCCCAAGAGACGAGTCTCTGATGAGCATCGTATTTGCCGGGAATATAAAAAAAGCGGTCGAGAAAAATAGGCCTTCTCTCAGGCCAACTAAAGGGAATTCTTAGATCCTTTGCCGTTTTCATGGAGAATGATTATAGCAGATTTTGTTGCGCAATTCTAGACTGAATTGCTATGTTTTGATTTTATCCGGAGTGTAAAATGAGATTTCTTCTTTTTATTCTGCTCAGTTTAGCCCCCATGCAATATTCCGCCTTCGCAGAAGGGCCTCCCCCGGCGAAAGAGACTATCCTTCCCCTGCAGGCCTCCAGCCCGCAGCTTCTCGATTTAAAAAAAGTTTTTTCCTCGGCTCCCCTGATCTACTCTCTTTTATCGCTAATGTCGGTGGCGTCGATGGTGATCTGGCTCTATAGTTTAGCCACCTTCCGGGCCAAAGATATTATGCCCCCGGTTTTCCGGGATGAACTCCGCACTTTGCTGATCTCGGAGCAATATGAGCAGGCCAAGGCCTTTTGCGATCAGCACGGAAATATTCTGGCCAATTTAATCGGTACCGGCTTGACGACCAGGAAACTCGGCCCCCAAGTGATGATCGATGCGATGAAATCGGAAGGCAAAAGGGCCTCTACCTCCTTTTGGCAGCGCCTCTCCCTCCTCAACGATATCGTCATCATTGCGCCGATGTTGGGACTGTTGGGAACTGTGATCGGGATGTTTTACGCCTTCTACGATGTCAACCGCTCCATTGAGAGCATCAACGCTTTATTTGATGGGTTGGGCATTGCCGTGGGCACCACTGTCGTAGGATTGATCGTCGCGATTCTCTCGATGATTTTCTACACCATGCTCAAATATCGCGTCGTGAGAGTTTTAAGCCTGGTAGAAACAGAAGCGCTGCACCTCAGCGCTTTAATCCAGGCCAAGTAGGAGGATCCTTTGGAACTAATTCCCCACGATGAGTTTAAAGCAGGGCATACCTTTAACTTTGCTCCGATGATCGACTTTCTCTTCCTCATGCTGGCCCTCTTCGCCACTCTAGCCATTTCACGCGCCTCCCTTTTTGATTCGGAAGTGACTCTCGTCGAACTCAAACCAGAAGCCGACGCCACATCGCTTCGAACCAAACAAGAGATCAGCCAAATCAACCTCAGCATCTCCGCCTCTGGTCAATTTAAGTGGCTAACCGAGTTTCAAGAATATCCAATGGAAACTATCCAGGCGATCCAAGAAGAGCTCTCCCGCCAATATCAGATTGGAGCCTTGCCCCAAGATAAGACGCACACCGAGGTGCTCCTTCACATTGATCGAAAAGCTCCCTGGGAGCCGATAGCTAAGATGATCTTTGGAATTCGGGAACTAGGCTTTTCCGCCCACCCCGTTTATGAACCGCTAGATTAGTGAAATTCAGGCAGGCCATGCAAGACCGCCGTTGCCTGACCAGTGGCTAAAGCAATGTTGACCTCGCCTCGATCAAAGTAGTCGCGGAGAGTTTTTAATACAATGGGTAGGCAGCCTATACCATAACGAGAAGCAGCCTTCGCTATTTTTGGATCACTATTTAACCCATTAACATAGACTCGTAAATCATCGCTCGCAAGTAAAGCACGTCCGATTGCTTGGACGAGGGCATTTGCAAAATTTGCATCTTCCGTCTTTGGAGGCAACATAGTTCGCATCTTATTTGCATCTGCCAAAGATTTACCCGCAAAATGGGGAGCATAACCAGAATATAACAATGCGTAAAAAGCAGACCAAATGTTGTAGAACGTAAGATTTTGGCCATTCACTTCCATCGAAAAAGCGATTTGGCTATCTAATGAAATCGTGTTGGCGCTTTCGCCAGCAAGAGCAAAATTGACGGATCTCGAGTTTCTTGGCTGAGGAATCGCCGCTTCTAAATTTGGAAATGCAAATTGAGAAAACGGTTGTTGAGGCTGGGCCGGCAAAATAAATTGATTCCCAGCTGGGAGCTGAGCAGTAGGAGCTGCTTGATTTATCAGAGTGTCCCCTGCGACATATCCCAATAAATAGCCAGCGAATACGGTTGTACCTAAAGGCAATGCGGTGATCGATGAAATTCCGAAACCAACTGTCGCCGCTGCAATTGCCATTTGATGTTTAGGGGCTGTCGCAATTGCTTTTTTGTAAGCATCCTGAACCTGTTTTTTTACTAAATTCACTGCATTGGTTCCGAGATTTTTAAAATAGTGACATCCCTTATAGAAGGGAACAGCGCCCGCTGCCAAAAAGGCTGCCTGTGATTTAAAATCAGGAACAAATGTCGAGAATCCCCATAACACTCCGGCAGAGGTTAGATTGACCACTCCCCAGGCAAAATCGTTTACACCGTTATCGTTTTGAGGAGCTGGAAGTATAAAAGGTGGGGCTGCTACTATATTAGCTGCTGACATTGAAAATACCATTTATAATTTAAATTAACACTATTTTATCATGTTAATGTTAATATGTGAAATTATAAAAAAATTTTTTACTAATAAAATTTTTTTTAATCCATTTGGATTGAAGGAAAGGGACTTAAGGGATAAACTTTCTTTTTTTGCCCAGGTGGTGAAATTGGTAGACACGCCAGATTTAGGTTCTGGTGCCGCAAGGCATGTAGGTTCGAGTCCTATCCTGGGCAAATTTGTAAAATATTTTTTTTGATATGAAGACGATTGTTTTAGTGGGTGTCCCCGGCTGTGGGAAGAGCTCGATCCTTAAAGAGGTGGAGGCGCTTGTCCAGGTGGTCAATTATGGGGATCAGATGCTGGCGGTTGGGGCTAGGGAAGGGCTTAATCGAGATAAGCTGCGGAAACTTCCTGTGCTTGAGCAACGGGAAATTGGGATTAAGGCCGCTAAAAAGATCCTGGCGGAAAAGAAGGGGACGATTCTGATCGATACCCACGCCCTCATTCGGACAGATGTGGGGTTTTGCCCTGGACTTCCTGCAGAGGTGTTGGAGATTTTATCCCCAAGCGCCCTGGCTTGGATTGAGTGCAAGCCTTCTTTGATCATTGAAAGAAGGGCGAGCGATGTTTCGAGAAAACGGGATCTGGAAAGTGAGGAGGAATTGCGGCTTCACCAGGAATTAGTCAGATCTTATTTGGCGGCTTGCAGCGCAGCTACGGGGGCCATTCTCTGCAGGATCGTCAATGATAGTCCTTCGATTGCAGAGAACGCCAAGCCGTTAATTCGACTCATTTAATACTAATTATTTTAATTGATAATAATTGATGAATATCTTAAAATTTTTGATATAATTATTAAAAATAAGGATACAAGTTATGTCATCAATAACGCGATCTAATGGCTTGCAGGCTAGTAGCTCCTCCTCCGCAACCCCACCAAGTCTCAGTAGAGGAGAATCTGGAAAGAGCATAGCAGAAATACTTGTTGCTATAAAAAATTCCTCATCTTCTAGCTCCTCTTCAGCAACATTACCCCAACCAGGTAAAAAGAGATCGCGAGCAGAGCAGGCAAAAGACGCTGCTGCCGATTCTAGTCCTCTTCCTAGCAAAAAGAGATCTATGAAGAATGCCTGGGATGATGCTTTTGCTCTGCCTATTGCGAGAGATCTTTGGAAAAACGGTATAAGATGCGGATGCGGGGCAAATGCCCATAATGAGCCTGGTTGTAAAAAGACTTTAGACACTAAGCTTGTCGAGGAAGGGGTGAAGGACGACAAAATGGTGTTAGAGAAATATATTCAGGCTTCTCCAGGAAAACCTGCTAGACGAATGAAAACTTTGCTCGCTAAATTAGATGACTGTTTTGGTCTACCACGTGAACGTAAAGGCTCAAAGACATATAAAGTCGCAAAAAAAATAATTGAGATTTGCAAGGAGCACAAATTATGTGCCTCCTGTAGAGGCACGAGTAGTTGTAAGTCCGATAAATCTTGTCAACCGTTTACTTATGAGTCTCTTCGGAAGAGTCTCTCTCCTTCAAACTCCGCTTCTCTGGCCCCAGACGAATGTAGCTTTCTACTCAGGTCTTCACGTCAAACGCGAGGTGCTGTCGCAAAACAAGTCAATCGCGGATTAGGCCGAGAAAATCCTTCCCGTTTTAAGAGAAGATTTTTAAAAGCGATCGCCTCTCAATAAAATGTCATTGAACTGGTCTTGGTAAGAAGTGAGGATCGCAGCGACTTTTTGCTGGGTGCGGCCTTCAGGTTTGATTTTCCCTTTTGAAAGAGCTTTTAGATCGGTTGCATCCCAACTTTGAGAGAGACGGCCATCTAGGTTTTCTGCCGCGAGTTGCACCTGTTCTTTCAACGATTCATCTTGAAAGCTCTTGGAAGCTTCGAGGATCTGATTCATTTTTTCCATGCGAAGAATGTATTGTTTTTCGCGCCGGTCTGGGATGGGGGTTGTTGGCGAGTCGAGATGGACCGTTTTATATTCATATTCAAGATCGAGGTCGATGAGGCGGTTTTCATCGCTATTTTTTCCAGCGAGAGGCGCCATTTGCCGGTATTGAGCGAGTTGGAGGAGAGCTTTTTCTTGCTCTGGCGTTGTTTGATCTGTTGCGATGTTGCGCACTTTTTTGCCAAAGAGAGTCTCGTCATCTGAAGGAAGGGCGTTGATCAGCTCCTGATTTTTCTGTTTTTGCAATTGGAAGAGGATCTCTTCCCATTTTTGGGTGTCGATCGGGGTGGGAGTTGCTGTGCGGATATCTGCAAATGAGGTGAGGGATGCCGCTGGAAGTGCTTTATAAGAGTCATCCATTTCTTTTAAAAAGGAGTCATAATCTCCATTGGAATAGGCAGTACGGATGCGGGCAATTGCCTCAGTCCCCAATTCAAATTGAGAGGAGGAAATTTGCTCTGCCTTGGGCATTTCTGCCTTCTGCATTCCGACTTCTGCCTTCAACTCTGGAGAGGCGGCGCAAAAGATTGAAGCTAAAATTATACTGATAGATTTCATAATTACTCCGTTTTAATGAAAATAATAATGAAATCACAATTAAAATGGAACTTATTTATAATAACTAAAAGCTATTATACCACTACTAAATTTTAGAGAATTGCGCCCTGCAACGGTGAACCAAGAGCCGGCTATAATACCAATATTTTGACTCCAGTTGTATTCGATTGCAGGCGCCAGGCTATATTGGACGGCTGAGCCAGGTCCGATGATAGCGGGGGTCCCATCGGGGCGGCTGCCAAGAGTTCCTTTAAATCGGGTTCTCCCCGACCAGAGTCCTACAATGTCCATCGCAAGGACCCAATTTTGGGTGAGGGTGAGCTCCATGCCTAAATCGACCTCAAAATTCTGGGCTGGATAGACTGTCCCATTTGTGCCGTATCCTCCCCCATAAGAATTAAATCCTTTTACATGGACGGGAGCGGGAAGACTATATTGGAGATTCAGACGGGTATCGAAAAAGATTTTGCCAGAAATATGGACGAGCTGCCCCCAAACAAGCAAAAAGCTGGTATTCCAGGAGCCTTGCCCTCCTATATCTGTCCTCAGTTTCTTTGGATTTAGATTCTGATATTTCCCTGTAGGGAGAATCTCTTTCAAACTGATCTTCACAGCAGTTAGCCAATCGGTGGCGTTCTTTCCCCGCTGAAAGAGCATCATGTCGAGGCCGATGGGCAAATCTCCCCAAGCCCAATTCGCACCGCCCCCTTCTCTAAAGTTGTAAAAAAGGGTGGGAGAGATCTGAAAATCCATCCAAGGGGTCAAGCCAATTTGAATGTAGGGCTGTAAGGAGAAATTCCAGAGCGTATCGATTTCGACTGCATTCCATTCATGATCATAAATAGCACTATTTGCCACCGCATAAATATAGGGTTCTATATAATAATGGCCGATGGGAACTGCGTAAGCAGAAGAGGCTAATAAGGGTCCGGTGAGCCAGGGAGATTGAACATCGGGCGCTGTGGGAAAAGCAGCCTTATCAGCCCACGAATAAAAAGGGAACAGAGCCAAGATGAAAAGTAGTCGCATCAATTTCAATGTAACTAGTTTCCAAAAATTTTGGTTGTTTTTTCTTCTGCCAGCGGCGCTGATGGCAAAAATAGAAATTGAGCTGGGAGGAGAAATCTTGACTGTGGAAGTGGCCGCGACGCTCAAAGAACAATATAAGGGACTCACGGGGAGAAAAAAGCTTTCTGAAACCGAGGGGATGCTCTTCGTTTATTCGAAACCCCAAAGGCTCTCTTTTTGGATGAAAGATACGACCCTTCCCCTCTCTATTGGTTTTTTCGATGCGGCGAAAACCCTGGTTCAAATTGAAAATATGGATCCTCCGACAGCAGAGAGACTCCCCTCTTACCAAAGCAAAGCTCGAGTTCAATATGCTTTGGAAGTGGCGCAAGGGTGGTTTCAGCGCCATGAAGTTGTGGAAGGGATGAAATTTTCTTTTCACGATCCCTCTCTTGATGTAAAATGAATCCCTTTGGAGACTTTCTATGCAGAAAAAGCAGAAGCGCCCTTGGGGTGTATTCCTAGCGATTCTTTTGGCGATTCTTTTTGGGTCCCTAGTAGGAAAGGAAGGAGGCGTCTTTGGATTTACCTTCTACGGCATAGTCGATGTCCTCGGCGCTATCTTTCTCAATGCCCTGTCGCTCGTTGTCGTTCCCCTCGTTTCTTCCTCGATCATTTCGGGCGTTTCCCGGATTGGGGGCGAAGCGGCTTTTGGACGCCTCGGTGGAAAAATGTTTGGCTTTTACATTGGAACCAGCCTCCTCGCTATCCTCATCGGCCTTTTCTTTGTCAACCTGATCGATCCAGGATCGTCCCATATCACTCCTCCAACAACTGCGATGGAGTCGGTGCAGCTCTCAACTTTGAAAGATCAACTGAGCCATAATAGCGGCCAAATTTTCATCGACGTTCTCTTGCAAATCGTCCCCGCCAATGTTCTCGACGCCTTTTCTCATGGACAAATGCTCGGCCTCATCTTCTTCAGCCTCCTGTTCGGCTATGCCATCTCGAAAATCGATGCCCATCCCGCCTCTATCATCCAGGGATTCTTCCAAGGCATTTTCCAAACGATGATCCAAGTGACCCACATCATCATGAAATTTCTCCCCTACGGAGTCTTTTGCCTCGTCTCGAAAGTGTTTATGACAACTGGGTTTGGCTCTCTCCGCTCCGTTGGTCTATTTTTCATCGCCGTCCTATTGGGACTGGCGACTTTTATGTTCGTGGCCCTGCCGCTGCTCCTGAAATTTGTCGCTAAAGTCAAGCCGATCCGCCATTTTAAAGCGATGGGGCCCGCCCTCATCACCGCCTTTTCAACCAGCTCTTCTTCGGCAACCCTCCCCATCACCATTGATTGCGTGGAAAAGCGGGCTGGCGTCTCCAATAAAATCTGCAGTTTGGTCGTCCCCTTAGGAACATCGATCAATATGTCAGGATCGGCTCTCTATGAATGCGTTGCGGCGATGTTTGTTGCGCAAGCCTATGGCATCGACCTCTCCTTCATCACCCAATTTCTCGTCGTTTTGATGGCGCTGATCACCTCCGTTGGGGTAGCCGGCATTCCCTCTGCCAGTCTTGTGGCCATCATGGTGATTCTCCGCGTCATTGGGCTGCCTCCTGAAGGGATAGGCCTTTTCATTGCGGTGGACCGAATTCTCGACATGTGCCGCACCACCGTCAACGTCTTTAGCGACAGTTGTTGCGCCATTCTCGTCGCCAGGAGCGAGGGAGAAAAGGAAGTCCTTACAAAAGAAGTTTTTGATTAAGATTGAGGGTTCGTTATGGCAAAGGGCACAGTTAAGTGGTTCAATAAAGAGAAGGGATTTGGATTTATCGCTCCGGATGAAGGGGGGCGCGACGTCTACGTCCAGGTCGCCAACATCACTACAGAGACGCTCCAGGATGGCCAGCGAGTCGAATACGAACTCTCCATGGGCCGCAAAGGCCCCGAAGCCACCCAAGTCAAACCTCTCTAACAACGCGCTTATAATCCGAGACAGAAACTAACCGTCCCTGGATCGCGGAAGCTATTTGATCAGCGCAGAGATAAATGCAGAGGCGCAGAGGTCGCAGAGAAAAAAAACCGCTGCGCGATTACGGGACCCTGCCCGGAGTTAGAGAGGAGTGCTCTCTTCCTTCGGACGAAGTCCGCAGTTTTTCCTCTGCGACCTCTGCGTCTCTGCCCTTTCCCTCTGCGCTGATATCCGGCTTCCGCGATCCTGGGACTGGGGGGCTGCTTCCAAGACCCAGGGACGGTTAGTTCCTGCTCTGGCCAATGGGCTTGAGTATACTTTTGCAATTATGTTTAAATCAGATGAAATAGATCGCGCAAGAGCACCAGGACGACTTCAATCACGATGAGGATAATGATTGTCATCTCCAGGCGAGACGATTGTTGGTGGTTGAGTTCATCTCCAAGGATTTGAAAGAGCTCATGGAGAAGATTGAGGCGCCGGTTGAGCAGCTCTCCCCTCTTGTTCACATCCAAATAATGGATCATCCGGCGATAAAATGCCTCGAGCTCCGAATGCTCCCAGAAAAACTCAGGGGTATCGAGCACTTCCGTATGGAGATTGATGTAGTTCCTCTCGAGAAATAGCTGCCCCATCATTCGAGAAGTTTGTCGGCGGGAAAGGAAAATCCTCCCATGGACTGCCAGCTCTCTTGGAAGATGTTTGCTATGCTCAATTGTGCGGGTAATCGTTTCTTCAAAAACGGTGAGCTTGACCGATTGAGAAATGGCATAGGAAATCGCCAGCTTTGTGAGAGAATCCTTCTTTTGCAGCGTAATCTCATCTTCCACGATGTTCATCTTATCGCCATAACTAAAACTAAATTCATCGATCTCCGTTTTAGAAAGGGGATCTCTCTCAAATTTTCGAAGTGAATTGAGAAAACTCTTTTCCTCCTCCTCAGAAAATCCCCAAAAAATCACCACGCCGTAGGGAAAATAAAAAATATCCCGCTTGATCCCCTTATCATCTTTAGGTTGAACATGAACGACATCGCGATAAAGTTGGGACGTCCCCGTTACCTGATAAAATTGGTAGAGGCGGGGGGTATCATAAGAGGAAGCGGTGCAATAGGCGGTGCATCTCATCATTTTTCTTTACTTAATCGAGTTTTTCCCCAAAATTCCAGTTTATGAAGCTCGCTATTTGCTTAGCGTTTACTTTACCTGCTTTTTCTTATACGGTCTATCGGGAAGAATGTCTCCCCTTTAAGCAATTCCATGAAGCGACCTACAAAGTGGGATGGGACATCGACTTTTCTCCCTATTCAGGTGGAGAAGATATCTTATTTGCTCATCGCATACTGGAAAGGGCTGAAGGCTATCTAATCTCGAAAAGCCCCATTTGGTATTCCAAGTCAGCCCAAGCGAGGATTTGGCGATTTTCTGAGCTCTACATGGGCTGGCTGGCACTCAATTACTTGGCTGTCGTCGCGCAGCATGAAGTGTTTGGCCATGGGTACCGGATCCGCGACATTGGCCGCTCCAAAGCGAGCGTGGGCGGCTACAGTTTCAACACTCCCCCACCCTACGGCTTTGGAGGCGCGGCCACCCATTTTTCACTCAATGTGGACAATTTCACCACCACCGACGAGACGGCCGTTTCCATGGCAGGAGTGGAATCGACAGCGATTCTCGCCATCCAAACGAAATTTAAGTGGCTGGAGGCGCGCGCGATCGATCCGCGCCAAGTCGTTCTCTACTTGCTCAGCCAACACGATTTAAACCTCTATATCGGTTCGTTAAAAAGCCAAGGAGATCTCGCAGGGCACGACATCCACTCTTACATCAAGGCGCTCAATCAAACCTATACTTCCAACTTCATCAGCGGCGCCCGCCTCCGCTCTCTCTCCTGGATCAATTTAGGAGATCCTTTTACCTTCTATTCGATCTATTCCTGGTTCCGCTATATCCTTTCCGGCAAAGAAACGGCCATTCCGATGATTCCCATCGGCAAGGCAGGCTATCTTCCCAATGTAAGACTCGGACTAACCCCTTTTGGCCCTGAGTTTTTTGTCGAAAACTTTCTCCTCATTGGAAAAACTCCCTATTATTTTTATGGCAAAGGAGGCAGCCACTCGAAGAACACCTACCTCGGCTGCGGATTCTATGCACCCAAGATTTGGGTTCGCAGAGGTTGGTCTGTCGGCGCCCGTTTTGACGCATGGAGACAGCCAGAGCTCCTTCTCTTCCCCGGCCAAATCCCTTTCAGTGAAATCAATTTTGATGCAAAGCCCGATCCAAACGATCCCGTCTACCCTTATTCAGAACAAAACAACGTTCGCTACAACAGCGCCGGCTCTCTCATCTTCGCCTATCAAACAATCGGACGCTCGGGATTTGAAGGAGAATTTGGGTATAAAGGACAAGGATTTCTGCCGGGCAATGCCCTTAAAGCCTCACCGATTATCCGGCTTTTCTATTCTCTTCGTTTCTAATTCTTTGACAATCGCTTTCAACACATAGCCGATATTGCGCTTGATCTTTGGCCCCAGCATCCATTGCACAGGCCAAGCAAAAAGCCCCTTGATCTGCACTTGATATTGGATTTCAGATCCCCGTTTCGTAGGCTTAACCAAATGAGTAAAAAGCAACCGGACAAAAAGGGTTTTCCAAAGAATGGAAAAGCTCTCCCCTTTCTTCACATCCAAAATCTTATAACGGAACTTATTTTTCGACTGCCACCCATTTCCAGCGCCCTCCAAAGCATGGGCCTTTTCCCACACTTCCCAAACTTCCTCAGGAGAAACCCGCGCCTCAATCGTCTCTTCCATACCCACCTTGTTGATTAACCCCGTTCCCACTATAAGCCAAATTATGCATTTTGTGAAAATCTTTGCCCTGATTATGCTGTTGGCGATTTGGAATGGGGAGAAGCTCTCCCGCTCGGAAGCCGAATGGCAAGAGATGATGGAAGAGGAACAATTCCGGGTGATGAGACGGCAAGGGACCGAAAGGGCCTTTAGCGGGAAGTATCTCTTTATGAACCGGGAGGGTACCTATCACTGCTCTGGGTGCGATCTGCCTCTTTGGAGAGCGGCGGATAAATATCAGTCGGGAAGCGGCTGGCCCAGTTTTAGGAAGCCCATTGCCCCCAAAAATGTCTACTACCTCCCCGATTCAACCCCCTACGTCCAGCGCTATGAAGTCCTCTGCAGCCGCTGCGATTCCCATTTGGGGCATGTTTTCCACGACGGCCCCCCTCCCAAAGAGTTAAGATATTGCATTAACTCTATTGCCATCAATTTAAGAGCTAACATAAAATATACCGAGTAATTTAAGGAATATTTTATGAATGCTATTTTCGCCAGTTCTCCCGATCGATGCGCTTGGCCCTTTTGCCCCAATCGCGATGTTCCTAATCAGACAATGAGTAAATGCGCGCGCTGTTGGAGTGCCTACTACTGCGGAGTCGCATGTCAGAGGGAAGATTGGAGATCTGAGCACAGGTTGGAATGTCCCGATTTAGCGAATGCAAGGTTTTTGATAGAATTACCAGAGATTAATAACCAGCTCGAAGATCTTGAAAGAATGGATAAAGAGATAAGAGCCTTGGACGATCAAAACCGAAGACTTCTGATTCCAACAAAAGGAATAGACGCATTTGCAAACAAAGTGAGTTCTTTGCAAACAGAGGTCTCCATGGAAGACTTAAATGAAGCAGGAAAATATTTGGAATTTGCCAATCAATTCTTAAGCGGCTGTGATAGAGTTTTAAAACTCTGCGGGGAAGAGAAAGCAGTATTCCTTACCACTAGGAGTACCCTTCAATTTTTAAAAAGCACCGGCAGAGGAAAAGAGACACGGATGAGGGCTTGCTTGGTGGGTATGGAAGATTCCATAGGTGGCTTGGAACGTCGCGAAATGCACGACTATCATATAAAAGAAGCGGCAAAGTGTATAAAATCAGTTCGCGATAAACTGGCGGAACTGAGCCAAAATCATCAGGCCCTGTTAGCAACCTGTGCCGTAATCGGCGCAATGCGCAAATCGGCCCAACAAAACAAGCCATCATAGCCAATTTTTTAAACTAGCTTTTTGAATAAGATCAAGGTATGTTACTGGTAAAGAAACCCCGATGGGACTATGACTAAAAAAATCTGTTGGCCAGTTATCCTTTTCATTCTTGGATATCACCTATTTCTATTGATCGCCTTGCCCTTGTATTTCATCTGGTATACCCCCTCTTTGGCGCTGGTTTTGATCACGGTCGCACTAGTCTTTATTTCAGGGATGTCGATCACCTCTGGCTACCATAGGCTTTACTCCCATACTTGCTATAAAGTGCATCCTGTCGTTGAGGCGATTCTATTATTTTTTGGTACTTTGGCCACTCAAGGAAGTGCTTTGCGCTGGGCGCATGACCATAGGCTCCACCACGCCTTCGTCGACACAGATAAAGACCCCTATTCGGTGAAAAAAGGATTGTTCCACGCCCACGTCTTATGGATGTTTTTTAAATCAAAAGAGATCGATCCAAAGGTCATCGCTGACTTGAGCAGAAGTAAGATGCTCCAGTTTCAACATAAATATTATGCCTATTGCATGGTGGCGGCGAATTTGATCGTCTTCCTCGCGGTGGGTTGGCTGTTAAACGATTATGTCGGCGCCTTTTTGTTCGCTTGGTGGGTGAGAATGTTATTCTTGCACCACACTACTTGGTGTATTAACTCCTTGGCCCACTATTGGGGAACCAAGATGTATAGTCAGGAGCACTCGGCTGTAGATAATTACTTGATTTCTCTCTTGACTTACGGCGAAGGGTATCACAACTACCACCACACCTTTGCCTACGATTACCGCAACGGGATTCGCTGGTATCACTTCGATCCGGCCAAGTGGCTAATTTGGACTCTGAATAAGCTGGGCCTTGCCTATGATTTGAAACGAGTCAATAACTACCGCATTGCCCGCGAATTGGTGTTGGAACATAAAAATCGACTCATCAGCGCGATGAAGAATTCCTTCAATGCCCATAAAGAAAACTGGGAGCAAAAAGTCGTTGAGATTTCAACAAACCTGACGGCTAAGTTGACTGAGTTGCAATCGCTTCTTGAAAAGTGTAAAACGAAGGATCGGGAAATCCGCTCTCAAGTTCGGGCGATGAAAAAGAGCCTAAAGAACGACTGGAAAGAGTGGCGCTCGATTGTGAAATCGATCACAAAAGTCATTCCAATTGAAGTCTAAAGATCGCGGCCTGTTTCTCTATTTCTTCGGGTGGTTTGGCTGATTTGAACCATCGAGAAATGAGATAGCGAATCCCAAACCGGATATGCCCCTCTTCATTGTAGCGGGGCAGATAATGAAAATGCATATGGGGCACCGATTGCCCTGCAGCGACCCCATTTTTTTGCACAAACATGTAGGCTTGGTTGTGAAACATTTTTTGCGCCATGGCATCAATTTTCCGAGTGGCTTCTTTGATCTCGATCATCTCTTGATCTGTTAATTCTTCAAAACGCTCGATATGTCTTTTTGGGAGAACTAAAACATGGCCTGGGCCGGCAGGACGGCTGGGGATGAGCGCAATGACCGTCTCCGACTCATAAAAACCCTGCGCTTTTAAAATTTTTTCTTGGCAAAAGGGACATGCCTGAGATGCTGCAGCAGCGAAAATGAAAAGAAACAGAAGGAGGGTCTTTTTCATCGTTACTTTTATATCTTGCTTCATGTATAAAGTCTAAAGAATCACACGGATCAAAATGGCGTCTGGAGATAAATCTCCGATTACCAGATGGCGGGAACGCCTCTGGCCTATACACGCTTACGAACTCAAGAAAATCCTTCCGTTGCTTTTCATGAAATTCTTCATTTCCTTCACCTATGGTGTCTTGACCACCATGAAGGATGCCTTTGTCGTCACAGCCAAAGGATCGGGCGCCGAGGTCATTCCTGTCCTAAAAGGATGGGTCGTGCTCCCCATGGCTTTGGGGGCGACCCTCCTCTATTCTAAATTGTCGAATCTCTTTCGCCGCTCCATCCTCTTTTATGGGACGATTATCTTCTTCATGGCGTTCGTTTTTCTCTATGGCTTTGTTCTCTACCCAAATCTCGATGCCCTCTCCCCTCACTCCTCAGCTGACTGGCTTTTGGGCATCGTTGGGGAGCACAACAGCCATTGGGTGGCCGTTTATCGGAATTGGATCCAATCGAGCTTCTTTGTCGCAGCCGAGCTTTGGGGCAGTGTGGTGATCTTCCTTCTCTTCTGGGGATTTGTCAATAACATCTGCAATTTCAATGAAGCCAAAAGATGTTACAATCTCTTCATTGCCGGCGGCGATTTAGCCCAAATGTTCACAGGCCCTCTCGTCTGCTATTTTACAGGGAAATTCATTGGGGCGCAGTTTGGCCTGGCCCTGCAAAGCCTCGTCTGCTGCGTTCTTTTCTTTGGCTTGATGATTATGGCGCTTCATTTCCTTCTCACGCGGCGCGTCCTAAAAGATGAAAGGCTCTATCAGCCGGAGCACCAAGACCAGCCGATGGAACAAAAGACGAAACTTTCTCTTCTAGAGAGCTTAAAATTCATTGTCCGCTCCCCCTACTTGCGCTGCATTGCCGTGATGGTCGTCGCCTACGGGCTCACGATCAACCTAACGGAGGTCACCTGGAAAGCCAACCTAAAATTGGCCTATCCAGAAACGGGCGCCTATCAATCCTTCATGGCGACTGTGAGCTCATCCGTCGGCGTTTGCTCCTTCATCATCACCCTCTTTTTCAGCGGCATGATCATCCGCTTCTTCGGGTGGCGTTTTTGCGCCCAGCTTCCCCCCATCGTCATCGGCGCGACCAGCCTGATCTTCCTCACCCTTTTCCTCAACCCCGATTGGATTGCGCCCCTCACAGGCTCCTTTGGAACCACGCCGCTTATGCTCATCGTCCTTTTTGGAGCTTTCCAGAATGTCTCGACGAAAGTGATGAAGTATGCCTTTTTCGACGCGACCAAGGAAATGGCCTACATTCCCCTCGATCAAGAATCAAAAGTAAAGGGAAAGGCGGCCATTGACGTCGTCGGCTCCCGCCTCGGTAAATCGGGCGCGGCGTGGATCCAGATCGTCCTCATTCAAATAGCCGGCACAGGCTCCGTTCTCTCCATCACCCACTTCCTCCTCCCCCTCATCGGCTGCACGGTCCTCTTCTGGATCCTCTCCGTCCGCTCCCTCAACAAGCAATTCGTCCTCCGCGACCAGCCGACATAACCCTCGAGCCTATTGGCTGAGACGTAATACGAATATCAGCGCAGAGATAATCGCAGAGAGAGAAAGTTCGCAGAGAGAAAGTTGGCGGACTTCGTCCGGAGGAAGAAAGGGACTTCTCTCTAACTCCGGGCAGGGTCCCGGATCGCCGAAGGCGATTTTTTTTCTTCTCTGCGTACTTTCTATCTCTGCCCTCTATCCTCTGCGCTGATAGTCGCATTACGGTTTAGATCATAAGACTGTCTTTATTTAGATAGGATTTCGTGGATCCATTCGACGAGAAGCGAGTCGAGCCAGTAGAAGCCTTTGTCGCTGGTGGGTTTACCTAGGTAGCCCATGTGGCCTCCCTTTTGGGTTTTGAAGAGCTGGACATTCGGGGGAAGGGGGAGATGATCGAGCGAGGAAGAGGAAATGATGGGGTCGTCTTGCGAGAGAAGAATTTTGCAGGGGATGGCGATGTCGGGGACGAGGTGCGCTGAGCTGCATTTATCGTAATAATCTTCAGCACTTTCGAATTTACAATGGGGCGCTGTGTAGAGCTGGTCGAATTCATAGAGCTTGAGATCTCGAGGGAGCTGAACGGGGGGCAGGTCTTTGAATTTATTGTGGCGATAGTAGACATCGGCCCTGAGTAGCTTGTAGAAATAGCGCTCATAGAGCGAATTGACTGGATCGCCCAACATCCGAACGCTGGAATGAAGATCGGTCGGCGGGCTGATGGCGATCGCTCCTTTCAGAAAAGTTTTCGCAAGAGTTCCTAATTCTCCGGCCAGTTTAAGGGTCAGATTGCCCCCCAATGAAAATCCGATGAGAACAATGGGAGATTCTGGGAATTCTGCTTTGATCACTTTTAGGGCCTCAAACACATCCTCATTGCGCCCGCTGTGGTAGATTTCTCGAGCCAAGCCCTTCCCAGAGCCGCAGCCGCGCATATTGAACCGGACAACTCGGATTCCCAGAGGAGAGAGGCGATGGGTCATTCGAACGAGGTTTGGGGAGCGATGGGAGCCGCAAAGGCCATGGAGCAACATCACCGTTGGATCGGTGGGCTTCCAATTGGGCGGGGTGGTGATTTCTATGGAGAGGCGATCCCCATCCGGCAGGGCAATGATCCTTGGACTGGAGGGGGGGTCTTTATAAAATGAAATGAGCCCATTGCCGATGGTCTGGCGGTGAGGAGAGTCCATGTAAGGGAATGGGTCAAAAGGGAGTTCTTCAGCCATTAGGTTTGTCCTGATAATTATCTTAATTCTAATATTATTCGAAATTATCTATCAATTTTAATTTAAATATCTATTAATAAACGGAAATCCTTTGCATAAAGGAATGTCATAGAAAAGAAGGAGCGATTCTTCCCCAGGGTTTTTATCCCCTAAGCTTGCATTAGAGAGGTGATAAAAGTGAACTCCCAAGCGATATTCATTGTCAAAAAGCCAGCCGAGCTCGACGCCTGAGCGGAATTCAAGGGGATACCCCAAGTTTTTCCCCCCTCCTCTGGCATAGTAGCCCGCCGCAAACCCCGGAGCGATGAGGAGATGATCAAAGAAGAGAATGTCAAAATTCAAACCGGCATAGACATAGGCGGAGCCTCTAGCCGTGGCCATTAAGCCGAGCAGGGGGCGGAATTCCAGCCAACGATAGGGTGATTTAAGCCATCGCACATGGAATTTATATTCTGCATCAAATTCCCATGTGCGGTGTTTGGCTCGATAGAAATCGTAAGCTCCCGTTGCAAAGGAAAGATAATCTGGGGGTTGCGATGCAAAGGCGGAGGAAAAAAGAATCAAAAACAACCACTTCTTCAAAATAAAGTCCCTTTTCCTTCTCTTTACCAGCGGGTTGAGAATTTTGATTACAAAAAATTATGAGATTGGTACTCTCTTCGGCTTTCAAAAACGGGAGTTCCTATGAAACAGTTCCTTAAGTCGGCCGCTTTTCTTTCTCTTTTAACCCCAGTCCTCCTTCTTGCAGATCATGTAGAAGTGGGAACGCGCCCCATGAGCCCCGACGATCGTCCAGAAGGTGAAGTCGTTCAGGCCGACGAAATGGAAGGGCGAAACGGTTTTGTGTTTGATCGCTATCCTCCTGTCTATTATTCCGCTTGCTACCATTCGCTGATCGCCGTTTCTGCAACGGGCGATCAAGTGGAATTAGAAGATGGATCTGTTTGGAAGATAAACTCTTACGATGGCTATAAAGCTCTGAATTGGCGCACTACCGATCCATTGACAATCACCCAAAACCACCGTTGGTTCTCCAGCTATACCTATAAAATTGTGAATAAGAATACAGGTTCATCTGTTGAGGCAAAGCTCTTCCTCGGCCCTGTGAAAGATGGCGAGTATACAAAATACATCTACACTCTCGACAAAGACCGGGGTGAAATCTATTTAACAGATACCACTCATTGGGAAATTTCCTCCGGCGATTCCTATATTTTCCGCGATTGGGCGCCTAACGATTCGATCATCATTGGCTCGAATACTGGATGGGATTCAAAGTGCGAATCGATTCTCATCAATGTGACCATGAATAACTTTCTGCGCGCGAAACAATTTTAAGGACCTCTATGTCAAATATTTCAGCAGCTGATCTAGGGTCAGTGTCTTTAAATGAACAACGACCTATTCCCGTGATTTCGCCAGCTTTGCGCCGCATTACAGCACTTATAGTGGCGCTGCTCACTGCTTTTGTTTCCTTTGTCTTTTTGCCCTGGCAGGCAGCGATCGGGGTGACAGCCGGAATGGCTCTGTTGCTTTCTTTATGTGTTTGTTCTTGTCCCCCGCGAGCTCAAAGGGACATTCAGCAAGAAGTGGTTGTAGGAGACCAGCCGCCGGTCATTGTGCATCAGCAGCCCTCAATTATTGTGCACCGGCAACAGCCCCCGATTGTGATTTTGGAGGAGCCTCCGGTACAACGACGAGGTTTTTTCTCCAACCTATTCCGGCGAAGAGTAGTAGTCGATTCTCGGCCTAGAGAAAGCATGGGAACTGGGAATCTCAATCCTCCATCTAGAGGAACTGTCTGCACTCCGAGTCAAGCGGATCGAGAAGTTGTTGCTGAGGGACTGCAACATAGCTCATCAAGATTTGCAATGCGGATGCCGGCCTCCCCTATCGGAGCCATGTCATCCAGCCCCGATCATATTCCGTTAGAAAGAATGCATGCAGCTCCTGCCATGGCCACTTTGATGACTGCCCGCAGCCCGCTAGAAAGAATGCATCCAACTCCTGCTTTGGGAGGAGAACGCAACGTTGTCGGTTTGTCTGGCGGCGGTCGTAGAAATTAACTTTAAGGAGATTATTTATGTCAACAGCTGCACCCATGGGACCTGTACCTCAAAGAGGAGTTGTCCAATCCAATCAACAGCCTCGAGAAGCCGTAGGAGCTGGCCACCCAGCCGCTCCACCACCAGGCGCTGTGATCGCTGTCCGGCCTGCTGGCCTTGCGCCAGTTATGCAACCCTATGGAGAGTCTCCACCTCCACCCCCTTTAATTTCAAATGTAGAGGCGGCTCGGCTCGCGCAAGCGAACAGCCGACAGCCCCATGAATCGGTAGGAAGGCATTTCGTATCTCCCACAAGCCCTCCTCTCGCTACCCGTCATATAGTTCGTCAAGGGCCACCGCCTGGGGGTTTTCGCCCGACTCCGCCTCTGACAACTTCCCCTTTGATGAGATCAGATAGCCTTCGAGGACGACGACTGCTTGTAGCTCCTCCGCCTGGGCCGGGTCCTGCCATTCCGCCTGCGCGAGAGGCTGTTCGTCGTGAAGCGGATAGATGAATTGCTGGAAATGCGCTAAGGCGATTCCAGAGGGGAAGATCGGGTTTCGGGCTGTGTGTCCCCACTGCGACACCGATCTTCACGTTTGTAAGAACTGCCGCTATTATTCACCGGGCAAGCCAAATGACTGCGCCGTGCCCGGTACAGAATACATCCGCGACCGGGAAGCCAATAACTTTTGCGAGGAATTTAAAGTGAAATTGGATATGGAAAAACCGCCGAAAAATAACTTCAACTCCCTGTTTAAAGAGTGATTTTTTTTCTTCTGTTTGCCTTTTCTTTAACAGCTGAAATCACTCGCCTTCCTGAAGAATTTTTTGTTGTGGAACAGTTTCTTTCTGTGCCCACCGCATTTGATATTTCCACCGAATGGGAAACGTTCGCGACCGCGCGAAAACGGATCCTTTCCCTCACCACAGTTTTTGATTTAGAAGATCGGCATGAACAATGCATTGCAACAGCCAAGGCCAAGTTTTGCAAATGGGGAACGGTGGCGGAGGTGAGAGATCCAGATGCAAAAAAAATTGGATGGATCGAAGAGGAATATTTCCGGATTCTCCCCTGGGCCGAATTTCGCGTTTTCAATGGCGAGGATGAGCTTATGGCAATTGCCAAAATGAATGTCTGGGGAACTAAGTTTGAGCTTTATCCGCCCGATCATCCTGAAATAATCTACGCAACAATTAGCCGTCCCTTGATCCGCTTCTATCGGGATCATTGGAAAGTGAAAATACTTAATTATTCCATCTTTGAGGAAAACAAGATCGATCCTCGCCTTTTAGTCATTTTGGCCCTCTTTCAAACAGACCAAGACAACCGAAGCCGATTCCGCAAAGAAATTGAAAACCAAATTAGGCTTGAATTAGAAGAGGGAAATACTTAGGATCCGGTTTGGGAGATATTGCGTTATGTGGGAACGTCTATGGGACATTTTTGTTGATCAATCGATCGCCGCTTTTATGCCCCTCGTCTGTTCTTATTATGTTCTTGTGGGAAACCCCTTTCTCAATACCGCGGCGCAAGACGCAACGGGATTGGAAAAGGCGGGAAATATCCTCCTCGTCCCCTTTCAATACATCTGCGCCGGTCGCGAAGCCATCCCAAAAGAAGATGGAACCTGGGAATTTATCCAGCGCTTTGACTACAGCGGCCCGCACGTTTGGCCAAAAACCTTTTTCTGCGCCATTGCCCTCCCCCCGAGCTTGATTTTAGGTTGCGCTGTCAAAGGGGCCAGTTTCTTGCAGGAGCCCAAGCGGAAACGGCATCAATCCCTGCAAAATGGTTTAACTTCCCGTCAAATTCAACTGAATGTAAAGACGTATGAAGAGTTAGGGCTCTTCATTAGCGCAGAATTATCTCCCTCTCAAGGATATACCCGCCGGCCAGGAGATGAGCGCCACCTAGAAATAGAAAAAAAGGCGCTGCAGGAAATCACCCATTTATTGAATGAAAAGAAAATTCCTTGGTGGGTCGATTGTGGAACTTGCCTTGGCACCTATCGCTATGGCGGAGTGATTCCCTGGGACTCTGATCTCGATATCGCTGTTTTGCTGCCCGATTTTGAGAATGTTCGGCGAGCGCTCTTCGATCTCGATCCAAAGAAATACATCGTGCAAGATTGGTCGACCCGCGAATGCCCCAAAAGCTATATAAAAGTCTTCATTCGGGAGAGTGGGACCCTGATCGATATCTACCACTTTGCAATCGATCTTCAGAAGAAGGAAATTCAATACATTCTTTCTCTAGATACAAATGCTTTCTTCCCCGAATGGTGGAAAATCAGGGAGCGGCGATTCACGGTGCCTGTTGCTTTTGAAACGGTCTTTCCCCTGAAGAAGGCCCTATTTGATGGCATTGAAGTCTTTATCCCGAACAATCCAAAAAAATATTTACAAAGATATTATGGGGAGAACCTGGATCCGGCCAAGATTTACGATCCGCTGACGGACAACTATGAGAAAGATCTCTCCCATCCCTATTGGCAGCGCGCTTATGTGCATTGACTCTTCGGCCGCTCCTCTTTATACTGTTTCCCATGCATCATAAAAAAGTTCTGACTGCCTCGATGATCGCGCTGATGAATGTCTGCGCCGTGTGCAATATCAAAAACTTCCCTCTTCTCGCCGAGTATGGTCTTTCGGTGATTCTTTTTATGATTCTCTCAGCGATCTTTTTCTTTATTCCTGTAGCGTTCATTTCTTCTGAGCTTGCCTCAGCGTGGCCCGATCGAGGTGTCTATACCTGGGTGAAAGCCGCCATGGGACCCAGAATGGGATTTCTGGCGATTTGGCTTCAATGGATTGAAAATGTCATTTGGTATCCGACCGTTCTCTCTTTCATCGTCACGACTTTTTCCTACATCATCAACCCGGCGCTCGCACAAAACAAAATCTATGTAATGGCCGCGATTCTCATCACCTTTTGGTCAGTCACATTGATTAATTTTCTCGGCATGCGCACTTCAAGCTGGATCAGCTCGATTACGGCTCTTTTTGGGACCATTATTCCCATCGTCCTCATCATCCTGATGGGAGCTATCTGGGTCATTCAAGGACATCCCGTGCAGATCTCCTTTACTTGGGATTCCTTCTTCCCCGACCTCACCTCTCTCAATCAATTGGTCCTTCTCTCTGGCATTCTTTTGGGGCTTGCTGGAATGGAAATGTCAGCAGTTCACGCGAAAGACGTCCGCGACCCGCGCCGCGATTACCCTCGTGGGATTTTCCTTTCTGCCCTTCTAGTCATCCTCTTTTCGATCTTTGGGGCTCTTGCCATAGCCGTCATCGTCCCCCCCAAAGAAATTCAACTCGCCTCAGGCGGCATGGAAGCCTTTAGTTATCTATTCCGCGCCTATCATATGCCATGGGCCATTCCCCTCATTGCGGCAGTCACAACTTTTGGCGCCCTTGGCATGATGAGCACTTGGATTGTGGGCCCTAGCCGCGGCATCCTCGCCACGGCAGAAGATGGGGATCTCCCCCCGATTTTCCATAAAGTAAATGAAAAAGGGATGCCCACCTCCGTTCTCATTTCTCAAGCGATCATCGTTACCATTCTCTCTCTCGTCTTTCTCTTTATGCCCTCCGTCAACAGTTCCTATTGGGTGCTGGTGGCTCTCGCCTCGATCCTCTACATGATTATGTATGTCATTATGTTCATTTCCGCTCTCATCCTTCGCTACACTCACCCAAACACACCTCGTCCCTACAAAATCCCCTTTGGCAATGTGGGCATCTGGATCATTGCTCTTTTCGGCATCTTTGGCGCATCCTTTGGCTGCATCATTGGCTTTTTCCCTCCCGCCCAATTCGACACGGGCAATCTCATTCCCTTTGAGTCTTTCCTCATTGGCGCCACCCTCTTCTTCTGCATCCTTCCCCTTTGCATCCACGCTCTCCGCAAACCCAGCTGGAAAAAGCAGTAATAACAAGCTTATCGCTCGAGACAGAACATCTGAGGCCTATTGCCTGAGCCGTAATGCGAATATCAGCGCAGAGGGAAAGGGCAGAGATAGAAAGGTCGCAGAGAGAAAGTTGGCGGACTTCGTCCGGAGGAAGAAAGGGCGCTCTCTCTAACTCCGGGCAGGGTCCCGGATCGCCGAAGGCGATTTTTTTTCTTCTCTGCGTACTCTCTATCTCTGCCCCCTACCTCTGCGCTGATATTCGCATTACGTTTTGAATAGAAAGCCTGAGTGCAACTTCATAGATTTTTTATTCTTTATCCTTTCCCCTTTATCCTTTATCCTTTCCTCTCATGGACACTTGGGATTCTTCAGAGAATTGGTACTCGAATTGCGTCGGTGAAAAAGGACACTATTACCACCAAAATATTGTCCTCCCTTTGAGCTTAAAATTGCTCGAGTTAAAACCGAATGGCTCCCTGCTCGATTTAGGTTGCGGACAGGGCGTTCTGGCGCGCCATTTGCCTAAAGGTGTGGAGTATTGGGGCGTCGACTCTTCTCCATCCTTAATCGAAACGGCGAAGCGGCTGACAAAGGGAGGCCATTTTGTGGTGGGAGATGCAAGTCGGGAGATCGAGGTGAAGAAAGACTTTGATTGGGCTTGTCTGATTCTCTCCTTGCAGAATATGGAACATCCTCAAGGGGCGATCTCTGCGGCGGGACGCCACCTGAAAAAGGGAGGGAAGCTTTTGATTGTGTTGAATCATCCCTGCTTCCGCATTCCGAGGCAAAGCCATTGGGGCGTCGATGAAGAGATGAAATTGCAATACCGGCGGCTCAATAGCTACATGTCGGCGCAGAAAATCCCCATCCAAACAAATCCGGGCAAAGGGGAAAAATCAGCAGCGACTTATTCTTACCACTATCCTATTTCGTCGTATAGCGAGTGGCTGCACAAAGAGGGCTTTCAAATTGCATTGATGCAAGAGTGGTGTTCTGATAAAAAAAGTGAGGGAGGAAAAGCGAAAATGGAAGATCGGGCGCGCCGTGAATTTCCTCTTTTCTTGGCAATATTGGCAACGAGGTAAGGGACATGTGTGGGATTTTTGGATATGTGGGTGATAAAGATTCTCTCAAAATGTGCCTGGCCGGGTTGGAGCAATTGGAATACCGAGGCTACGACTCAACGGGGATCGCCGGAATTGCCGCAGGGGAAGTGGTCATTTGCAAAGAAGCGGGCAAACTCTCTCGGCTAAAAGAAAAGCTGGAGTTGAACTTTCTCGATTTGGCCATCGGCCACACGCGCTGGGCAACACACGGGAAGGTCAACAATCTAAACGCCCACCCCCATCGAGATACCAAGCAGGAAATCGCCCTTGTCCACAATGGGATCATTGAAAATTACGATTCCCTCCGCGATCAACTGAAGCGGGACGGAGTCTCCTTTCTCTCTGAAACCGATACCGAAGTGATTGTGCAGCTCATCGCTAAACACTATTTGGGCGATTTGGTGAAGGCAGTCCATAAAACAGTGGAACAGTTGAAAGGGATTTTCGCCATCGCGCTGATTCATAAAAATCATCCCGATCAAATCATCGCCGCCGCGCGGGAATGTCCCCTCTCTATCGGATGTGACGATTTACAAACTGAATCGATCATCTCTTCAGATCCC
Organism: Chlamydiales bacterium; assembly: GCA_035480535.1. Taxonomy (GTDB): domain Bacteria; phylum Chlamydiota; class Chlamydiia; order Chlamydiales; family SM23-39; genus DATIHQ01. Next base: position 5,649 of record DATIHQ010000086.1, on the reverse strand, counting down.
AATGCCTTTCTCGGGTCGAGTTTGAATGTCCTTTTCCTCCGCAATAATGAGGTGGCGAGAGTCAAAAAAGGAAACGTGGAGGTATTTAATGGCAAGGGAAAGCGGGTTGCTAAAAAGACAGAGCGGCTCGATGGAGATTATAATCGCCCTTCTAAAGAAGGGTTTGACCATTTCATGCTCAAGGAAATCTATGAGCAGCCTTCCACGATTCAAAAGGCCATTTTGGGCCGTTTTGATGAGGGAGATATCGTCTTTGAATCGCTGGGCTTCACTCCACATGAATTGAAAAAAATGCGCCAGGTGTGGCTTTTGGGCTGCGGAACTTCCTGGCATGCAGGACTGATCGGCTCTCTCTTTTTGGAGGATCTCGCCCACATTCCGGCAAGCGCAGAGATCGCCTCGGAGGCTCGCTACCGGATTCCCATTCTCTCCAAAGATACGCTGGTCATTGCGATTAGCCAATCGGGAGAAACCGCCGATACAATGGCCGCAGTGCGCGAAGTGAAGGCGCACGGCTGCAAAGTATTGGGCATTTGCAATGTGAAAAACTCGGCGCTGACTCGAGAGGCCGACGGATGCATTCTTCAAAAAGCGGGCCCTGAAGTGAGCGTCTGTTCGACGAAGGCCTTCACTTCGCAAATTGCCGTTTTGGCTCTCTTCGCCGCCTACATGGCGCGCCTCAGGGGGATGACCGCCGAAGAAGCGCGCAATTTTTATGAAGAGGCGAAACAAATCCCAGGGCAAATTGAACAAGTGCTGGAACGAGCTCCAGAGATTCAAAAAATCGCCAAGAAATATAGCCGCTATGAAGATTTTTTCTTTATGGGGCGCCGCTATATGTATCCCACTTGCATGGAAGCCGCCTTGAAGTTGAAGGAAATCTCCTACGCCAATGCAAATGGATATCCGGGCGGCGAATTAAAGCATGGGCCGATCGCCCTCATCAATCCCCTCTTCCCCGTCGTCGCCTTTTGTGCCAATCGCTTGACCGAGGATAAAATCGTCAGCAATCTCATGGAAGTGAAGGCGCGGGGAGCCCCCGTTCTTGTCTTTGCCCCAGAAACCCTCAAGATAGTCTCCACAATCGCCGATGATGTCTTTTGGCTCCCTCCTACACGCGATGAGCTCGCTCCCTTTGCCTCCACGGTTGCGGGGCAGCTTCTCGCCTATTACATTGCGAAAGAAAGGGGTTGCGATATCGACCAACCGCGCAATCTCGCTAAATCGGTGACCGTAGAATGAAATGGCTCGCAGGAACACTTGCCGCCCTCCTCCTTCTCATTCTTCTGCTGATTCCATTCATTGCCTCCAGCCCAGTTGGCAAACCCTTTTTCATCAAGGCCTTTGAAGAGCGCATCAGCGGCAAAGTGGAGATCGGCTCTCTCCATCTCTCCTGGTTTGGCCCCCAAGTCTTTAAAAAAGTCCATTTTACCAATTCCGACATCGAAGGCCATCTAGAAGAGCTTCACTCAAACGTTCCCCTCTGGTCTCTCTCCCGCTTAGATGGCGCCTTCACTCTAAAAAACGGCTCTTTCTCTTTCCCCTCCTATGATGCCGGCACATTAGAAGAAGTGAATGGCCACATTCAGGGAAATGACTTTGATCTCGAAGGAAAGGCCAATACTTCCGGACAATTTTCTCTGACAGGAAAAGTCTACTCCAAAGATCATTTCGAGATCGCTGCCAACCTAACCAACTTCCCCACCGCAGCTCTCGATCAGCTCTTAAAAGGGCACCGCCTCGTCTTCTTAGCTCTTGGCCCCACAATCGATCTATCTGGAACAGCCGCCCTCCATCAAAATCAAGGATCGGTCGACGCCACGCTCACCTCTTCCAATATCCAAACCACCCTCAGAGCCAACCTCACGGAACATGCCCTCACTCTACGCGAGCCCCTCACAGCCACCCTTTCTCTCACCCCAGAATTTAGCCAAGCCCTACTCAGCGACATCAATCCCCTCTTTCTCACAGGAATTCGAGCCAAAAACCCCATCCTTCTCCACCTCGCCCAATGTTCATTCCCTTTGCGCCCCTTTTCCCTCGAAAAACTCCACGCCGCCGGCACCCTCGACATGGGGCAGGTTCTCTGCCGCAATGGAAAATCGCTCGCCTCGCTCATCCGTTTTTTAAAGGCAAAGCGCCTCTCCGATGCCAAGGAGATGAACGCCTGGTTCACTCCCCTCTCCGTCCATTTCGAAAACGGCACTCTTCACACGGGCCGCATGGACGCCCTTCTTGCCGATTCGATTCATATCTGCACTTGGGGGAACATCGACCTCATCCACGACCGTCTCAACATCATCCTGGGCCTCCCCGCAGACACCCTATCCCAATCCTTCGGCATCCAAAACCTCTCCGAAAATTACGTGCTCAAAGTCCCCATTCATGGCTCAACCCAAGAACCTGAACTCGACAAAGGGCCCGCCGCCGCCAAAATCGCAGCGCTCCTCGCAGCGCAGCAAATTCCGGGCAAAAAGGGGGGGCTGCTTGGAGGTCTCGTCAAAGTCTTTACGCACGCCAATGATGAAAAAGACATCCCTCCCGCAAACCGCCCCTTCCCCTGGGAAAAATGAAAAGAAAATTAACCACAGAGAGCACAGAGAACACAGAGGCGCGATGCGCGCAAAAAAAATTGAAATCCTTCTTTCTCTGTGCTCTCTGTGCTCTCTGTGGTAAAAAAATGGGGTGGCAGGGGCTTCCCCGCCTCGGTGTATTTGGTGGGCGCGTATGATTGATTTGGCGGAGATTGCTCACAAAGCGATGATCGACCGGGGATTCATCCCCGACTTCCCCAAACCTGTCCTCGATGAACTCGAGAGGATTCAGGCGCCGGCTAAGCCTTTGCCCAAGATTCGCGATATGCGGGAATGGCTCTGGGTCTCCATCGATAACGATGATTCGCGCGATCTCGACCAGTTGACCTTTGCAGAGAAAGATAAGATCTATGTGGCCGTCGCCGATGTGGATGCGCTTGTGAAGAAGGGCTCGGCAATTGATGTCCAGGCACGACACAATACAACATCAGTCTATACCCCAACCGAAATCTTTCTCATGCTCCCTTCCAAACTCTGTTATGATTTGACCTCCCTCAACGAAAAGATGGATCGTCTGGCGATTGTCGTTGAAATGAACGTCACAATGAATGGCCAATTTGAATTGGAAGCCATTTATCCCGCCTTTGTCCGCAATCAGGCCAAATTGACCTACAATGGCGTGGGAGCCTGTTTAGAACAGGGCAGTTGCCAGGATCTCCCTCGGGGGCAATTGGAATTGCAGGATCAGATCGCGCAAAGAATCCAGGCCTATCGGGATCAAGAGGGGGCTTTGGTGTTTGCTGAAAGGGAATTGCACGCTGTGATTGTCAATGGAATTCCAGTTGGCTTGGCTGAAAAAACGATCAATCGCGCCCATAAACTCATTGAAAACTTCATGATCGCCGCAAATGTAGGCGTCACCCGCTACTTGATCGAGAAGAAACTTCCGTCGATACGCCGTGTTGTCAAAACTCCCAAACGATGGGATCGGATTGTCTCTTTAGCCAAGGGGCTTGGGGATCAGCTCCCCGTAAAACCCGATGCTAGAGCCCTTCGGAAATTCCTCCTCCATCAACAAAAAGTAAATCCGAGTCATTTTTCCCATCTATCCCTCGCGGTCATTAAATTGATCGGCCGGGGAGAATATGTTTTAGGAAAAGCAGGGGAAAAACATTTGGAGCATTTCAATCTCGCCGAGGTGGAATATGCCCACACCACGGCCCCCAATCGCCGTTATCCCGATATCATCATGCAGCGGATCTTGAAAAGCAGCCTGCAAGGTCTTCCCCTGCCTTATAGCAATGGCGAGCTGACAGAAATGGCGGCCCACTGCACACAAAAAGAAGATGATGCCAATAAAGTGGAGCGGCAGCTCATTAAGTGCGCCGCCGCCATGATTTTAGTGAAAGAGATTGGCAAGACATTTCACGCCATGGTCACCGGGGCCAGCCCCAAAGGCACATGGGTTCGACTGCTAGATCCCCCTGTAGAAGGAAAACTCGTCAAGGGTTTTAAGGGGGTAGACGTAGGGGACTATCTGACGGTAAGGCTTGAGCGTGTGGATGTTATGAATGGCCACATCGATTTTAGCCGTATTTAATTTTTTATTATAATCTTTACTTTAAATCCATAATTTATTTAAAATATATGGTATAAAAAAGGAAAGATCATGAATATAACGGCCGTTCCGTTTTATCCCAATAATTATCCCTCGCAACACTTTGCTGCAGTTTATTCCCAAGAGGTTGAGAAAGTAATCCAAGAGGTGAAAGCTTTTGTCTTTAGTATCCGCTATGTGACTGAGGTGAGAAATTTTCAAAAGAATATCGCGAAGCAAAAAAAAGGGCATCGGGATCAAGGGCTTCTCATTAAAGAATTCTTGGGGAACCCCCATCACCAGCTCAGCTATCAAGCCACGTACTTACAGGATCGAGTTCAACTTCTAGGTCGCTCAGAAATAGGAAAAGCCTGGAATATTTTCTATGATGCCGTTAAAAAGCAAAGTCCCCTAACAATCAATCAGGAGTTCAATGAGCTTAAAGCTCTATTTCCAGTGCAAGAAGAACTCAAGGAATTTGGCGATACCGATTTATCGGTATGTAGCCATCCAACCACTCCGAACGGCATTACACCCGAGAACTTCAGAATCATGCAAGATACGTATAAGAAATATACCAGCCATTTGCGATATGATGTCAGCCACACCCCCAATTTAGATGAAGAAACGCTTAGGACTCAGGTCGAGCGAGATATTCGGTATCGCATGAGTCGCGATGCGGGACGAGATCTTGCGGATCGCATTTTAGCAAAATTAGACAAAGACGAGATCCTTACCATTGTACCAGGTAATCGTTTCGTCTTTTACTGGCGTGAAACGCCCCCTCATAAGTATATAATTCAATATAGTTTAACTCCAGATAAGGTCCCTCAAATTTTGCCAAATGGTGAGATTCGGTTTATTGAAGCCTTCCCCTTTACATCACTTGGACATGAAGAGGCTCATTTTTCAAACGTACTCCACAAAGAAGTAGAGCACGATCCAGATCCAGAATTATATCCACACTATACTGATTCAGAAGAAGAGAGAACGATTACAGGATTCTGTAACTGCTCACACCATGCCCCCCTTTTAAGCTGTGAAAATGCCTTGAGACTCTCTTTCGGTCATTTTCCTAGAGATTCCCATTCGGGATATCCTGCCTGCGCCACACAACAAGAACAAATGGATGTGGAGATGCGGATTGGAGCTGAGGCAGAATTTCTCGACAGAATCCGTAAAAATGAAATTGCTTCACCAGATTTGGATCATGCGATGCGACGCTTGACCCAGGGTCAACATGGATTAAAACCTGGGATAATCGATAAAGTAATTAAGACGGCTAGTGAGAATAAAACTCTTCAACACAGGGTTCTTAAAAGATTAAGCTGCTCGTCTAAAGAAGATGACAGTTCAGACCCAAAAAAGAGCAAACCTTCTTCCAGCTCCAGCAGTTCATCGAGTTCACGAGTTCCCCCTCATTTCGGTCCTCCGACAACAGGTTCATCAAGCAGTAGTAGATCCTCTTCCCACCCTGCTACCTCTTTCATGATTTCAGGCTATCGCTAAAAATCCTTG
>DATIHQ010000085.1:0-15529 GCA_035480535.1 Chlamydiales bacterium | reverse complement strand
CCTCGATTATTTTGATTGCCAAAACTGGAGGCAGCAACGAGGAGCGATGCCACCATCCAGGGCGTTGTTTTTGTCAATATACTTAGCATTTTTTTGCTCTCCATTTTGTATGAAAAAATTGTTTCGCTTGCTCGCCATTCCTGTAAGAGAAAAATGCGTTGCTGTTTTGCTGCAGGCAATGCAAGCTTATACTTCGAACATTAATCTTAACTTGAAAATGATTCAAGGAAAATGATGGGATATCGATTACGTTAAATCTGACCAATGGAGAAACAATCCTATATTTTGTTGAAATGGAAACAGCAAATGAGTTTGCAGTCCAAAACGGAGAAAATCTTTCTCATCTTCAATTTCATCAATTTCATCTTCGAAGTTTTGCTGCGAACCATAAAAAGTTAAAGGCTGGGAAAAAATCAGAGGAGGATTTTCTTGCTGCATGTGCTTCCTTACCTAAAAGTGCAGGGTCATTGTCGCAGTTAACCCGTGGATATAGAGGTTGCCATTTGGAGCTAAACTTTTTCCACGCATAGAGGAGTCTTCAAAATTGCGGAACATGTTCTGATTAAAAAACACTTGGAATCCATATCCTGCGGCCAAATCGAGATACCAGTTGCGGCAATCTAGATAAGTGCCCCAGCCAATTCCCATTTCGAGATCCAGGTGGGTTCTGATTGTATTGAGATTGTGTTGAGAAATATGAGCTGTCGTTATCGAGCCGCTTACTTTATGAAGTTCTTTAAAGCCTAATTTAGTATAACGAGTAAAAAGAATGTCGCCAGATCCGCTCCCGTAGAATCGACATCCCTTGCCGAGCATCCAGTTGATATCGAGGCCCATTTTTGGCCCTACTGCCCATGAAGCCGTTTTCTGTTGGGTATTGTCACTATCGCCAAATGCGGTGCTTTGTGCCAGTGCTAATGATTGATTAGCAACGGTATAGGTTGTATTGAATTTCTGGCGAATCCAGGCGCCTCTTGCGCCAGCAAAGGGGTGGAAGGTGAGTTTTGTCCCTACATAATACCAGCGTCCCATGATCGCATCGACTAGATCCATATTGCAGGTCCATCTTGACGATACGGTAGTATATAGATCGGTATCAATCACGCTAGGCATCCCAACTGTTGGAATGATCACGCCGATTCCAGAGCCAGCATCCGGAGGACTCCCAGAAAATATGTGGGTTGAACTGCGGAACCATGTATATTCAGCATAGACATCCCAGTCATCGTGATCGGATTTTACCCCTAAGCCCGCTTTAAACCCGTTTCTGTATTTGAAATCTGTGTTGACGACATGGCCATCCACAATCGTGCCAGCGCTGATTTGCGATGATGTCTCGCTATCGGTGATTCCCACTTCCATGTTATCTTGCATCGCCTGCCAGTAGGTATAGCTGCCTTCTATCCAGAGATCCCAAGGGCAGCGAGTGTCGATCATTGCAGATTGGTTGTAGGCTGGAATGAGGGTTGCCTCACAGACAAGAGGGCAAACTTTCTCATATTTCACAGGCTTACGGCATTGCGGTTCAGGTTTGGGTTCTGGGCAGCAAGGAGCGCACTGCTGGCAAAATCCCGGAACTGCGGCGAGGAGCGATGCAAGCATCCAAGGTTTGATCATTTTTTCTATGTCCCTTTTTTTCTCCTCATATTTGGAAGTTGAAAGCAAAGCAATACTTTTTTCTAAGATTAAAAAATTAAGCTACTTACAAAAGCGACGAATCATGAAGTGGCGGGTTGGATCGAGATCAGGAGTCCACTCATCGACAAAAGAGCCAAGCTCTTCAAGCCGCTCTTTTAAAGGTCTTTGGATGACGCCAAAAGGAAATTTGCTTTCAATAGAGAAGTTAGCATTTAAGACAAATAAGACATGGCCCGGATAAATAATCATATCCAAAGGCTGTGGTAAGTCATTTATTTTTAGCGCTTTGCCATAATGGATCAGTTGGCTTGTATTGCGAGGAGTAGCGCCCCCCGTGGCTTGGTAGAGGAGTCCCGAACAGTCTACGCCGGCTAGGCTCCAATAGGTTTTTGTTTTTTCATCCAAAAGGTCTTTGGGTGGATAATAGGAAAGCATTTCGGGAATGCCGGGGCTCCAATTCCCTCCCCAAACGTAGGGAGTTCCGGTTAATTTTTCCATCCGCTCAAGAATGATCTTCTTTTCTGGCAGCTGGGGTGAAAAGGGAGCGTTGTAAGATGTGACAAAGCGGCGGTCTAGAAAAAGAGGCGAAGAGGGATAGAAGGAACAGGAAACTTGTAGGATAGAGGAAAATTCTTTTTCGACCGTGAAAGGTGTTCCTTTGAGGGCCACAAATTCAAAACAAAAGGGATGCCCTTTCGCATCTAAAGGAATTTCTTTCCCATTTTTCCCTCCGAAAGCATAGGAAAAATCAGGCGTATTGAGAATAGGGGTCGGTTGATTCGTCTGAATTTGCTTCAAAAATTTCTGCCTGTTATATTCCCTCGGCTTAGAGGTGGATCATGTTTCGAGTTCTTTTTCTCTTTCTCATTCTAATCGCGGGCTGTCAAAAGTCTACAACAGATATTTCCCATACGTTGAAAATCAATCTGGGAATGGATCCGCAGACGTTAGACCCCCGAAAAGCGCGCGATTTGAGTACGATCACATTGATGCATATGGTTTTTGAGGGATTGACCCGCACTTCCCGGACAGGGGATGTGGAGATGGCTTTAGCCAAAGGGGTCGAAATATCAGAAGATGGACTTCAGTACGTATTTCACTTGCGTAAGTCACACTGGTCCAATGGCGATTTAGTGACTTCAGCCGATTTTGCCCACAGTTGGAAATCGATTCTCGATCCCCATTTTCCCACAGATGTGGCTTATCAGCTCTATCCAATAAAAAATGCCCATAAAATAAAAATAGGAGAGCTAGAAGCGGATCAGCTTGGAGTTCTCACTCCCGATCCACAAACTCTTGTCGTGCAATTAGAGCAGCCAATCCCCTATTTTCTGGAAGCTCTTTCTTTGAGTATTTTTTTCCCTGTGCCTCATCAAGTTGTAACAGCCAATCCAGACTGGGCTCTCGATCCCTCCACTCATGTCTGCAACGGCCCCTTCTCAATCAAATCGTGGAAACACTCCGATCAACTCCAAGTCGAGAAAAATCCTCATTACTGGGAAGCAAAAGAAGTTAAATTGGAGGGAATCGATCTTTACATGGTAGCGAGCGATACAGAAATTCGGATGTTTGAGGAAGGAAAGTTAAATTGGGCCGGATCTCCTTTGTCTGTCATTCCCATCGATGCTGTGGCCAAGCTGAAAGAAATGGAAAAACTCCAAGTGAGTCCTTTGTGTGGAACGTATTTTTTCCGGGTGAATACGGAAAAAAAACCTCTTTCCAATGCCTCTTTTCGGAGAGCTTTGGCCATTGCAATCGATCGAGAAGGGATTGCAGAGCATATCTTGCAGGGAGGACAAGCTCCAGCAAAAAGTTTAGTCCCCCCGCAAATGGATCTTTCTAAGGGAGGCTATTTTCCCGATTGCCAACAGGAAACGGCTTATTCTCTACTGATGGAGGCTCTCTTAGAATTGGATCTCACAATGGAGAATTTGGGGCCAATCGCGATTAGTTATTGCAGCTCTGAGAGAAATGCTTCCATTGCTCAAGCCATTCAAAAGCAATGGGAAGAAACTCTGGATCTCCATGTAGAACTTGAAGCGGTTGAACCCAAAGTGTTTTTCCAAAGATTATCTAAAAAAGAATATCAGCTCGCTGCGGGTTCCTGGACGGCTGATTTTAATGATCCGATCAACTTTCTCGAAGTCTTTAAATATAAAGAGGCAAGCACAAATAACACCAACTGGGAAAGCTCAAAATACATTGATCTTTTAAATCGCTCCACCTTATGTAGGGATGTAAATGAGAGAAAGCAAATTTTGCGCGAAGCGGAACAGATACTGATGGATCAAATGCCGATCATTCCTGTGTTTCATTTCGCCCTAAATTATTTGCAGCAAGAAGAATTGAAAGAGGTCGTACTTTCACCCATTGGGCAAGTGGACTTCCGCTGGGCTGAAATTCGATGAGATATTTGATTTATCTATTTTTGGTTCCATTCGTGGCCAACGCGGGGACGAATGATGGGTCCATTCTTTTGATCAATGACTCCCCTTTTATTCTCACCGCTATTGTTCAAGCCAGAGATGGGACCTATTTAGGGCAATTCAGCATCCAACCCGGCCAGCAACGGAATTTTACCACGAATATGTCGCCGACAGGGTATATCCATCCGGGTACGCCTGATATTTCCTTAAGCCCCTACACAGTCATTTGGCAATGTCCCTCAGAAGGATTCTTCTCTATGTGCAATGATGTTTCTCCAGGGGCTATGTGCCAGGCGAATGCTTGTCCCGGACTTCGTTTTTGCGCTCCCAAGAAAGAGCAGAAAAAAGCCCCTCCCGCCTCTACTTTGAAGAAAACTAAGTAGTTCAGAGGGTGTCTACAAAGTGATCGATAGCATCTTTTGGGCCTTTTTGCGATCTTTTGTTTGGTCCTTCGGCGTCTATGAGCCGTTGGCATATGCCGCCTCAAAGCCAAACAAAATCTCATCAAAAATGCCTCAAAATCTGCTTGATCGCTGACTTTGTAGACACCCTCTCAGTCTTCAGGATCAACCGTTTTTCCTTTTAAATAGGTGACTTTCCTTAAGAAAACTCCATCCCCATCATAGAGAAAGGCAATCCCATTCCCATTCGAAATGGAGGAAACAAGATCGCGTTGATTTTTTTTATAATATTGCCCTTTCATCAATCGGTCTTCTTCATACTCTTCGAGAGCCATCAGAGACCCATCGCGATACCAATTGATCGCAGGCCCCGATTTCTGATTGCGGCAATACTCTCTCTGGCTTTGGAGCTGACCATTATTGTACCAAGTCTTCACAGGCCCATGAATGACATTCTCATGCCAATTGACAGAGAGTTTAGGCTGTTGCGCCGTTTCATGATCAGATCGTTCTGAAGTGAGGAAATATTCAATTTCCTCCCCATGTTTAATCCCATTTTTCAGGTGAAATAACGTTCGCAACTCTCCAGCGGGAGAAAATTTCCGAACAGTTCCCTCTGCTCGTCCTTGTCGGAATTCAACTACTGTAGAAAGAGTTTCCCTATCGAACAGAGCTTGAAATCCCCCGCCATTCTCTATCTCGCTGTAGAGCTCTCCATTGGGATGATAATAGGCGCCTGTTTTGAGAAGTCCCTCGGAATAGTCTTCGATCCATGCAGCTTGTCTCTCTGAGAAAAACCCTAGACTAGGACCTTCTTTTAACCCTTTTTTATATGAGGTTTTTGATTTTAGGTTCCCATCTGGATAATATTCGAATCCATCGCCCTGAAGAAGGTTTGCGGAATAGGGGAGCTCTCTTTCCATTTGGCCATTGGGATAAAAATAGATGCTGTGTCCTTCTAGGGCCCCGTTTCGATAAGGGATCTTTGCCATGGGATGCCCTTGTTCATCCCAAACTTGGGCCTCTCCTTCAAAAAGCCAATCATGTTGATATCCAAGATTTACATCTGCCGTTCCGCCGATTACAACCGCTTCAATCTTTTGCTGGCCATTGGGGAACCATTCTTTGTAGGCGCCATGGGCTCTCATTTCTTCAGCTTCTAAGTATTGCCAAACGGTTCCATTTGGATGATAGGTGGTGATCTTAGAGTGATTTTTTCCTGTCGTTCGATAGACGCGCAAAACTTTTTTATAGGGTTGCGAATAGAGAAAATCGACCGATTCATAGACTTCCAATCGGTCAGGGGCGCTGATTGTCTCTGTCAATCCATTTCGATCTTGGATTTGAATGGCTACCAGAGAATCTTCAGGTTCTGAGGAGTGATGGCAGCCAGCCGCTGCCGCTAATAAAATGAAAAAGAGTCGTTTCATGGGTTTGTAAATTCCCTTTTAAGAAGGTCCATTTGTATTTCCCAGACAGGTGTATGCAGAGGGGGTTGTAAATTCCTCAAAGTGAAATTATTAATGAGCAATTGAGGGCTTTGCACTGAAGGTAGGAAAGAACCGATCGGGATATCTTCGATGAGAGCTAAGAGTTTCTGGAGGTCTTCTTCATCGAGTTGGATGGGGTGTCTTTGCTTTTCTTCTGTCTCTTTCATTTGAGAAGAGATGCGAATATTCTCCTCGATGAAAGAGAGATGATTTTCTTTACTCGTGAGAAATGAAAGGCGTTCTTGAATCAGTTCCTTTTTTGGGAAGGCGGGATGCTGAAGGAGCAACTCAAGCTGCTGCCGTTCTTTTTGCAAAAAGAAAAAGGATTCAATCTGCTGATCAATGAAATAGGGATCTGTATGATCGTAACGTTGAAGAAAATGTTCTTTTTGACTTTTTCGATCGATAGCTAATTTTCCTTTCCGGACCGCTGTTGTAAAACGCCTTTCCAATTCCTGGAGATTGGATGTTTGCATGAAGAGGAGAGAAAAAGAGAAAAGGATTGGAAAAGCGAGAATGAGGAAAAAAAAGAGGGGACGCATTTGAGAAAAGAAGAGTTTTCCACAGCGCTCAGGGAACATGAGGACTCCGATTTTTTAAGAAAAAAGAAGTTCGATAGGAATCGGGTAAACATTCCCAAGTAATTTCCAAATCAGGATTGACTTTGTCATCTCCTTTTAAAAGAGCTTCATGGAATTTCCGGGCATGTAAGGCTTCATGAACTTGGAATTCGAGGTCAATTTTAGTTAAATAAGGTTCTTGGGCAGAACCGATTTTGGGAAATTGAACCAATTGATACCGCAACTCCCGAATGACGAGAGGGTCTCCTTCCTTCTTTAAAATTTCCAATAGTGGATGAGAAGAAATCCAATTCAAGACCTCAGCGACTTTCGGCGCTTGAGGAATATAGGAATATTCCTTGTTGTTTGATTCAACAGCTTGGATCCATCGATCGATTGCTTCTTCGCCTTTTGCTCCAGAGAAAATCTTCTTTTTTAGCCCTAAATCCCATCGATCCAGAGAAGAACGAAGGATTTCAACCATTTCAAATTTGTGCGCTTGATTTTCCTTTGTCCCAAATCGATAAAGAGCGGTTGCAAATGCAAAGGAGCAAATGAGAAGGATCAAGGCATAAAGACCCAGGCGTCTCCAATTCTTTTTCGAAAAGAATTCATCTCTTCGAAATTGCAATGAACTGGGAGTTGCTTGCTCTAAGCTCAAACCAATGGCTACAGCATATTTTTGTTCATCCGTATTCAGCGATGCGCGACATTCAGAAGAGAGGTCTTTGAAGCTCTCCACTAAGAAATCTCGTAGATGAACAAAAGCATCTACCTGACCTGTAAAAATGAGAGGTTTATAGTCTGAATCGCGATGAAAAGAAAAAATAGTTTTTGCTAGCTCTTGGCGCAATTCATTGATTTTTTCTGAAAGATGGGGATTTAGATGTGATTTTAACTGTAAAAGATCGATTTGCTTGGCCACTCCCTCGATTTCTTTTTGAAGAAGAATTTTTTTCCGATCTTCCCATAAAGCACTCAATAAGGATTCGATACCGCCGGAGATCGAATGGGATCTTTTAAGGACTCCTTCTTCCATCCAAGCACAGGTCCACTCGCTAGAACCTAGGTCAATAATAAAAGCATGTTTCAGAGCGGGAATTTTCCACTGCATAAATCGACAAAGAGCGGAACAGACCGAGCTAACTCCATCGGGATCAATGCCTAAGTTCTCAAGCTCTGAAAGATGCGATTTTATGGATTCTCGTGTCGCCGTAAATAATAGAGCCTCGGTACTCCCCTTTCCTTTCTTTTTTATCAGAGGAACTGTAAGGATATCAGAAGGATTTAAATGGCTTGTGGCTTCAGATTGAAAGGCAATCGCCTCTTCCATATGCCGGCTCTCTTTGATTTTTAGTTCGACCGAGCGGATGATGAAATCTTTTGGAGAAAGTCCAGTCCCGATTTTTCCTTTAAAATTCTCTTTATAAAGCCGCAATATAAATCCCCAAAAAACGGGGCGGTTTTCGGGGTTCCCAGGCGTCATGTAAAGCAGCTTTACATCATCGGGTTCCGTGAGTAAAGCAGATTTTAGGGAACGGATGAGCACCCCTTTCCGAGATTTTTGAATGAGAGCCCCGCGGATAAAGGGCTTATCTATTTGAATCCCTAGAATTTCCATAAAATATTTACTCGTATGACGACTATTTTACCTGGGGGACACATTGCTTCCAATGACGAAAAAGAGAAAACCCCTTAAAATGAAAAGCCATGGTTACTTTGCGCTATCTCATCCAACTTCTATTTGACGCTTATACGATCCTTTTGTTTCTTCGCGTCATCAGCTTCTGGTTCCCCGCTTGGCAGGGGCATAAGTTAGTTCGGTTCTTAGCTTTTTATACCGATCCTTATCTGAATTTCTTCCGCCGTCTTTTGCCTCCCTTAGGAGGAATACTCGATATTAGCCCCATTCTTGCCTTCCTGGGTTTGCGGTTGATTGAAATGATTCTTTTGAGCTTCCTGAGATGAAGCCATTTATTTTAGGGTCAGCGAAACTGCCCAATAAAATTCTTTACGCTCCATTAGCCGGCTGTTCGGATCTCCCCTTTAGGAAGATGTCTTGCCGCTATCGCCCCGGCATTGTCTATTGCGAAATGGTGAAAATCGATGCCTTGATCCGGCATGATCCCAATACCTATCGCCTCCTTGATTATGAGGGGGATATGCATCCCATTGGAGCGCAACTTTGCGGGAGTAAGCCCAAGGTAGCTGCCGCAGCAGCCCGGATTGTGGAGGACTTAGGATTTGATGTCATCGATCTCAACTGCGGATGTCCCGTTGATAAAGTCACAAAAGATGGAAGTGGTTCAGGGATGCTCAAGACTCCAGATCTGATCGGAGAGACCCTATCGGAAATCATCGGGGCTGTCAAAATTCCCGTGACAGTGAAAGTGCGCGCGGGCTGGGATGAAAAAAACATCAATGCGGCAGAAATTACTCGAATTGCAGAGCAAGCGGGGGCAAAGGCGATTACGATTCATGGAAGAACCCGCGAACAAGGGTATAAAGGCCCTGCGAACTGGGATTATATTCGAGCTTGCAAGGAGGCCGCCAAAGAGATTTTAGTGATTGGAAATGGGGATATATTTGACTCTGAAAGCGCTTTGCGGATGTTTAGCTATACCCAATGCGATGCGATTCTGGTTGCAAGAGGCACTATGGGTCAACCTTGGATTGTTGAAGACATCTTACGCGCGCTGGAGGATCTTCCCCCAATTATCCGTTCTGTTCAGGATATTAAAAATGCCCTCATTGAACATTTTGAGCTGATTGTCCAATATCAGCCGGAAAAACAATCTCTTTTGGATATGAGACGAGTGGGTTGTTGGTATTTGAAACGGTGTGAGGGAGCTAAAAATATCCGCATGCAGCTCAATAAGGCTGTTTCCACGAGGGAAGTATTTGCTTTGATTGAGGAATTTTCTTGGGAGAGCGTTCTCTTAAATCAAGAAGCTATTCATCTAGATCCCGCTTGAGCCGCTCTTCGAAAATGGCGAGGAGTCTATCGATATTTTGTTGCGTGTCTGCCGGTGCAATTTCTTTTCCTTTCGTCTTCTTTTTTCTATTGAGCCAATGAATAAACTCTGCATTTGACTGAACTTTCCCACCCATAGACTTAACATGCAGACCCAATCCTCGATCGTCTGTGACGACGATGGTTTGATGAACGCGTTTCGCAGATTTAAGTTGCTCCACAATATATTCATCCGCGCTTTCTCCTTTCGGTGTATAGGCGACAATGAGCGGGCTGGGATAAGAAAGACCGCTCTCCTCGCCCCGTTGATGGGCCCCATCAAACACAATTGTTCCAGAAAGATTATATCGGGCAAATCGCTTCTGAAGGAGGCGAACTACATTTTGTCTTAACGTTTTGAGACTTTCTTTTGAATCGATTAGGCTAAAAATCAGATTATAGCCATCGATGAAATAGTACATTAAGACCTCTCGCGTAACCCCATTCGGCCGTTTAAATCGCGCTTTTTGGCAGATTTTCGTTCTCAGTTCGTCGTCTACCCTTTGGGTATGCCTCCTCCTTCGATTCAAAAATCTGCAGAAAAATCATCGATTTCTCCAGCCAAAGCGAGTTACGCAAGAGGTCTATTGCGTATTCAAGATCGATTCGAGGGAGAGTAGAATTTTATCGAGCGCTTTACGCCGGTGAGAGATTCGATTTTTAATCGACTCTCCGAGCTCTCCGAAGCTTTTGCTATATCCATGCTTCACGAATAAGGGATCGTAGCCAAATCCACTCCCCCCCCGTTCTTTAAGGAGAATGTGTCCTTCGCAAGTCCCTTTGACGGCTTTTTTGATTCCAGAAGGGGATGAAAGGGCAAGGGCGCATTCAAAAAAGGCCTGGCGGTCTTCTTCAAGCAAATGTTGCATTTCTTCGAGCAATTTCATTCTGTTCTCTAAATCCGTTGTGTCATTTCCAGCGTAGCGGGAAGAGAAAATTCCTGGGGCCCCGTTTAATGCGGGCACAACTAATCCAGAATCATCTGCAATGACCCAGCGATTTAAGGTTTTTGCTGCATGAGTTGCTTTGAGAACCGCATTCTCCTCGAAGGTCTTTCCTGTTTCTTCTGGAGGGACGTATTGAGGGAAATCGCAGAGGCTTAAAAGATCTATGCGAGAATTCGATTTTAACATCGATTTGAACTCTCGCACCTTATGAATATTTGTACTGGCGATCACAAGTTCGATTGGAGGGGAAGCTTTTATTCGGGATGCCATGCACCCACCATATTAGATCGGCTTTTTCTGATCAAAGTAATTATCGATCTCCGCAATGGTAAAAGTTTCGCCTTGAAATTCAAACTTTTCCCCAACAGTGCGTCCTTTCATCGCTTGCGCCAATTTTGATTGGAAAGAAAGAATGTGCTGTTCCGGATTCGCATCCCATGGACCTAAAAGAGTAAACCGGAGATGCTCTCCCTTTGAATCGCGGCAATGAACGACAGAGCCGATCCCCACTTCATCTGTTAAGATGTCTGCGGGAGTCAAAATTCGAGTTCGAGCGATTTGATCGGAAAGGAACTTTAATTCCGATTGGAGGCGATCTCGGCGCTCCAGCGCTGCTTTAAATTCAGCATTTTCCCGCAAATCTCCGAGAGCTCTGGCAGCTTCAATTTCCCGCGCATTGCCTACAGTCTCCACAGTCGCGATTTGTTGGATTCGAAGCTGTGTTCTTTGAAATCCTTCTTGTGTTGTCCAGATCACATCTTCTTCAGTCGTTCCTCTTTCTTTTTCTTTGCGAAGGCGAGAAAGAGAAGGATGGACCACTTCGGCAAGAGAATGGAGAATCTTAATGTCATGATCAGTCAAAGAACCACATTTAGTTGCTAAAAGAAGATACTCTTTTACCTCATCCAGACCTGAATGCTGGAGGATGTCGCGGACAATCTTGTAGCGATCTGAGGTGATCAGCGAGATAATTTTCTTAGCTAGATCCCGTTGCTGGGGCCTTTGTTCTAAATGGTCAAGAATAATGAGCAATCCCTCAAAAAATTGATTTTTCCCGGAAGGATCTGTAAAGGGAAGCTTTGATTTCTTGTCGATAAGTTTTTGGAAGTACCAAACAAAAACTTCGGGAAAAGAGAGGGGGTGGATGAGCAGTGAATTTAGCTTTTGCTTGAGGAGATCTCTTGTTTGAGGGATATCCAATTCATTGAGAATAAAATCTCTCAAGAGATTTTGATCCACACTAAAGATTAAATCGAGATAGATTTCTGCCCAATCTTTTCTGAGCTTCCGAATTTGTTGCAGAGCTCGTTTTTGAAAAGCCATGACTGCAATGGAGCGAATCACATCGGGAACAGTTTTCATTTGAAGGATTGTTTCGGCCACCTGCTCCGAAGTCTTTGCCCCATCTAAATCCTCTAAAAAAAAGAGAATTTGCAATTTCTGGCTCTCATTGAGTTGTTCCTGAGCCAAAATCTCTTTCATCCGCGTGTCTAAAGAGGCTTTAAATTCAGCATTCTTAAGGGTTTCAGGGAAATCTCTGAGGAACGTATAGACCATCTGAATCGTGGCCGCAACGCTAGGCTTGGACTCTAAAGCTTTATGAAGTGAGACTTCATGAGGCATATCTTCCGTACGAAGGCGGAATGGATCCTTCAATTCTTTTGCAGAATCGATTTTCGTATCTTTTTTTATTTTGGATCGAGCTGTTTGCCACCAGCGATTCCAATCTTCCCCAGGAATCACCAGATCACACAGCTCTTCCTTAATTTCCGCAGCTGTTTTAGGGCCTAAATCGCGAAGAAGAAGGCGGATTAGTTCGCTCGGATTTTCTCTGGCTTCTTTTTCTAAAAGATCTGGATTTCCGAAGCGGCGGGCATAAAAATGGTCGGGAGTGAGTGTAAGCAATGTTTTAAACGCTTTTTCGAAGGAAAGATGTTGGGGGCCTACGACATATTCGAATTCCAGAGTCATTTCTTCACGAACGAGAGAAACATCGATGATTTCACCTGTTCCCCATCCCCCCGTGTGGAAAACATAATTCCCCTTTTTCATGTGCGTTAAAAGCTCAAAATTGCGAATGGCGGATTGAAATCGCTCTCGATTTCGTAGGCCGATCAAACGGAACTTCTCAAGGAGAAGAGGATCATTTGCATAGTGATTCTTTAAATATTCAATGGCTAAATCAGCGAGCTCATCGCTGTTCGTTGTCTGCAGATCGAAGACGAGGCGCAGCACATTGAGAGATTGCGTTTGATCTTTCAACTCCCTCCACAAGGGAAGGATTCTCTCAACATGCACTCCGAAAGCCTTTGCCAAATCGGAGGATTTCACACTCTCCAGGACAGCGACGATTTCTTCTCCATCAGGCTGATCGCCATAGCAATATTCCTCCCAGATCTTTAAAAAACCCGGGTAATCATTATTTTGTATTCTTTCACGAAAATCTTTTAAGTATGCCATGCACCTTATCTCAAAATACTGATTGTTCTCAGGAGGAGTATAGGAAGAAGAGAAATAATCTTCAATTCAAGAGTTTAAGAATCAATAAAGCAGAGAAAAATCTCTCAAAACTCCTCTTGCAAGAAAACCCTAACCCCCCTACCCTTTCAAAGTTCAACTATTCCCTCTATGGCCCTTAGAGAAATCAAAATCGGTTGCCTTTTCTTCCTTGCTCTTTCGGGCCCTCTTTTCGGGGAAGAGGGCCTCTGCCCGGCTGATCAACTATTTCGCGATTTGGAGACTGTTTGCCTCATCGACCGGCAGATTCATGATCGCCTTCCCCTCATGGTTAACTACCTACTCCAAGGGGGATATTTTACCATGCCTTCTGCTCGGACATTTGATGCAGGAGTCGCTGGGTTTGGCTTCGCCTACGTCCCCCCCTATCACATTTGGAGCTTGGGATTTCAGTTCTTTGATCACATTGAGACGTCTGGCAATTATTGGATTTTTCATGGGGTTAAAACAGGATTTGGAAAGGGAAAATTTGGGGACGATGCTGAGAGAGCGGCTAATGTGAAAGTCGTTCTTCTCCGTGAAGAGGATGGATTCCCTTTTCTCCCTGATTTTGCTCTAGGTTTTAATGACTTTTTAGGCTCGCGTAGGTTCACCTCCTTCTATGCAGTGGCTACAAAAGGATTTCTTTCCTATAACTTCGAAGCCACTTTGGGTTGGGGGTTAGGAAGAATAGATGGATTTTATGGAGGCTTAGCCTGGACTCCCTGGCGCCTTTCAAATTATTTTTGGAAAGGGCTTACTTTAGCTGCTGAATATGACGCGAATAATTACAGACACCACCATTCAGAACACTCGGAAGGAAGGATTGTAAAAAATCGAATCAACGCGGGGATTCAACTCAAACTCTGGGATACAATCCGTCTCTCAGCAAGTTCCATTCGAGGCACTGATTGGGCGGGAAGCGCGGCCATAAATTATAATCTAGGCGCCTCCAAAGGCTTCTTCCCAAAAATTTTCGATAAGTCTTGTTATACGGCGCCTGTCGATACCCAACCTCTCGGCGTCATCCGCACGCGCCAAGAATTTGCCCAAGAGCTGGCCTATGCTTTTAAAGAACAGGGATTAGATCTGTATAACCTCTATCTTGTGCCAAGAGAAGATGGAAAAGACCAACTTTGGATGAAGATTGTCAATGTACGCTATCGGGAGGAGGAAGAAGTTCGGTGCCGCATCGAACATGTTTTAGCCTCTTTGGTGCCTTCGAATATCTGCACTGTGACTGCTGTCATTGAAGCGGATGGAATTCCAGAGCATGAATATCGATTCCGCACGGAAGATTTAAGGCGCTATCATGAAGGAAGAATGGGGGAAGCGGAATTTCGGGTCATTGCCCCGCTGCGAGAAGCAAGTTCTAAGCCCAAAGAGTATGATTCAGCTCGCTTATATCAACGAAAAAAAAGAATTTGGATTTTAACTTTCCGTCCTTGGCTTCGAACTTTTTTAGGAAGCAGCAGTGGAAAATTCAAGTATGAAGTAGGTGTAGGGTTAGGTCCTGAAGGATATATCTTTGATGAAATTTATTATTCCCTTTGGGGGACTTACACCATTAAGTCAAGTGCAGCGAATATTGGGGATGTCGATGCTCTGAATCCCTCTCAAATCATTAACGTTCGAACCGATTCAATCCTCTACAATAAATCCTCTTCATTTCACATTGAACAAGCCTATCTGCAAAAGAGTTGGAATTTGGGAGAGGGTTGGCTAACGCGACTTGCCGCTGGATATTTTGAAATGGCCTATGGCGGCGTAGCAGGGGAAGTTCTCTATTATCCTGTCAATTTCAATTGGGCCATTGGATTTGAAATTGCCACCCTTTGGAAACGAAGTTATTTTGGTCTAGGATTTCAAGATAAAATCCGAAAGCATACAAGCAATCGTTTCGAATATTTTCCCTATACTGGGCTTCAATATTTTCTCGAGTTTTATTATCAATATAAACCCTTCGACGTGGATTTTAGGATTAGCGCGGGGCAGTTTCTCGCGCGTGATAAAGGCATTCGATTAGAGGCTGGGAGAACATTCCTCAGTGGTCTGCGCGTTGGGCTTTGGTACACCTTCACCAATGCCGAAGATGTGGTGAATAATTCCCGTTATTATGACAAAGGGTTTTCGATCACCCTTCCCCTCGACATGTTCATGAATAAGACAGGTCGATCCAGAATTGGCTACGCGATGTCGGCCTGGCTTCGCGACTGCGGCGCTCGAGCCGCAACCGGAAAGCAGCTTTACCCAACCCTCTATTGGGAGCGCTACAACACCAAACCTGTCATTTCTCCCTGAAAATGAGACACTTTTGCAAATGTAAAGCGCGCTTTACATTGCTTTAGGGGCCCCCGAAAATCGCTTCGGTTTTTGGGGTAATTTACATTTGGTTGAGGACGTGTTTGGCGGCGTAAGTGAAGATGAGGTCGGCGCCGGCGCGTTTAATGCTGAGGAGGGTTTCATAAAAGACTTTTCCGGCATCTAGATAGCCCGCTTGATGAGCCGCCATCACCATTGCATATTCACCACTTACATGATAGGCGGCGATGGGGCGA
>DATIHQ010000084.1:0-2493 GCA_035480535.1 Chlamydiales bacterium | reverse complement strand
AGTCTCAAAGTAGGTATTTTCATATTCCACATGTATGTGTTCAACTACGTCCAGACTAACCACAGCATCGAATTCTCCGTAGTGTTTTCCCATGAAATCATCGTGGATAAAACAGTATTTCGGCATTTTTAAATTGCTGCGGGCAGTTTCAATAGCCGATTCATCCAAGTCAACTCCAACATACTCAGTCGCGAATTCGCCTAAAATAGTGGATCCGATTCCCGTGCTGCATCCCAATTCAAGCACTTTCCCTCTCTTGCATGCCATTTTAGCTGCCAATTTATAGCGCGAAAGGACAAACCCGAGTCTCTTCGGATCGTTGTGGAAATTATAGCTCCAGTGATCTCCCAACTGGACTCGATCGTTTCCCAGCATATCCGCTGTCCGGTCCCAGCACTCTTTTTCAACGGTTTTCATTTCAGTTCCTATATTGGTCCACAATGGTTTTGATTGAGCTCTTTAAACTCCTCATTTTAATGCCTGTCTTCTCACACACTTTTCGATTGGTCATGTCTGTACGCCTGGGGCGAATGAAGGGTTCGGAAAGATCTTGAAGTGAGATTGATTCAACGAGATCTAAGCTAGCGCCCAGCTCGCGACAGATGCTTCGGGCTAGATCGAGGCGGCTGATTGCCTCCTCTCCGCTAACATTGTAAATTCCTCTGGCTCCTATACTTACTAGCCGCCTTACGCAATCAACGACGTCATCGATATGAATCGGGCAAAATACCTGATCGTAAGCGGCGCGCACTTTTTTGCCGTTAACAATCGAAGAGGCCATCTCATCCATCAGCGTTTTATCGCCTTTGAGGGTGCCGTACACCTTGCTCAGCCGAATAAGCAAACAAATATCTGGAAATTCCTTGACTATCTGCTTTTCCAACACCGCTTTCTGTTTTCCATATTCATTGAGGGGACTGGTTGGAGATTCCTCGTCATACCCTCCCCGAATCCCATCAAAAACGTAGTCTGTCGAAAAGAGGATGGGGATGATCCCCTTTTTGCATAATTGTTCCACCAACTCCAGAGTCCCTTTCACATTACACTGATACGTATAGGTAGGTTCTTTTTCACATCGAAGAATGCTTGGAATTCCGGCAGCTACAATCGCCGAAGAATACCCTCCCCCCTCCATCAGTTTTCCCAGATCGGGTTGGAGTAGATTGAATTTTTTGAGCGTTCCCACCTCCTGGTGATGGGTTCCCAAAGTATCGGGTACCTCGGCGCGTAGGGCTCTCAAAAAAGCGCTGCCCACTAGTCCGAGGGCACCTATCACAAAGGTCATAGTTTTGTCGCCGTTTTTGAACTCAACCCCCTACGCCGGCGTAAAAAATGAACTAAGGACCGCAAAGAGCGATAGAGAGCTGGACTTTTTTTCACTCCTCTTTTGATCGCTGTCAGCCAAGAACCGGAGAGGGCGAGTTCTTTTTTCCCTTTCCATGCCCCTTCTTGATAATTTCTCTGCTGAGGGATGATCCCGGCCAAAGAGTGTTGATTTTTTGTCACTACGCAATGGATCGCGTACATGGCGCCGTCCAAACCGCCGTATGAGATGCCATTCAATAGCCCCGGTTTATACTCCCAAATTCTCCAGGGGAAATCGGGCCACGGACTATGGCGAATGATCACAAATTGATTGATATCGAAACGATTTGCCTCGTAATAATCCCAGAACAATGTCGGTGAAAACATATAGAAACCGTGATCCATATGATTAGATGAGGGAGAGCAATGGATAATCCGTCCATTTACGGGAATCATATTGAAAAGGTTGCGCAGCACATTGGGTAAATGAAAAACATGTTCCATCGTCCCGCCGTCGATCACGACATCGAAGGCATTCATCAAGTGGGGCGGCAAGTCGGGTTGATTGAGATCGAAGACGTAGTCACACCCTTCATAGTCTGAATAATCCATCGATTTGCAGTTGGAAAACCCAAGGCGGGCCAAGAGATAGACATCCGAAATAAACCTCTGCTCCTTCGATCCACCCTTTGTTGAAATGGGATCGATCCCATTCGATGGATGGAGGGGGAACTTAGAGTCTGCAGCAATTTCCTCTAGATCCTCCTGTGTGATAGAGACGTCTTGTTTCCCAAGCGTTAACACCCGCCCAGCCAAAGGCCTCCGCAGCGCCTCTTGCATGAGCAACTTGATTGTACCGTGTCCGATTCCCATCGGTAAAAATTATATCTTTTTTTGCTCCAATTAGGAAAGCGGTATTTTGCAATGAGGTTGCACTGGCAGCGGGGTGGGTTTGACACGAAATAAAAATAGACACCCATCGGCAAACAGGATAAAATTCCTCCTTTATTTGTGGTGTGGGACGTATGAAGCGTTTTTGCTTTTCTATTTTTTTCTGGTGTGTGTCATTGCATGCCATGCTATTCGATTTGGAATACGTAAAACGTCACGTAGAGAAACGAATGGAGAATGTGATTGTTGAAACTGATCCATTCCCATACATTTTAGTAGAAGACATTCTTCCTGAGG
>DATIHQ010000083.1:0-11594 GCA_035480535.1 Chlamydiales bacterium | reverse complement strand
ACAACGACCAGGACAGGCCGCTCCTGCTTTTTCCGAATTTCCTTGAAAACGGCTTCCATCCGATCGAAGTCATAGCCATCGATGTCATAGACATCCCAATCATAGGCCTTATAGCGCATCTTGGTGTCTTCAGAGCAACATTCGGCCAATGCGCCATCTAGGCAAATATTATTTGCGTCATAGAGCAAAACCAAATTGTTCAACTTCAAATGGCCCGCTAAAGAAGAGGCCTCGGAAGAGATCCCCTCCATGATGCATCCATCTCCAGCGACGCAGTAAACTTTATTATTAAAAAGGGGATACTCATCTCGATTGAATTTATTGGCCAAAATCTTTAATCCCAGCGCCATCCCCACCGCATTGCCTACGCCCTGGCCCAATGGCCCTGTCGTCGCCTCCACGCCATCGGTCACTCCATACTCTGGATGGCCTGGCGTTTGAGAGTGCAATTGACGGAATCGTTTGATCTCCTCCATCGACAACTTATAGCCCGACAAATGGAGCAGCGAATAGAGCCACATGGAGCCATGCCCCGCGGACAAAACCAATCGGTCTCGATTGGCCCATTTGGAATTTTTGGGATTGTATCTCAAGTAAGCGCCATAGAGAAAAGCGCCCAGCTCCGCGCACCCCATTGGCATCCCCGGGTGACCCGAATTGGCCTTCTGCACGGCATCCATCGATAGCCCCCGGATCGTCCCCGCGATCTTGGCCAGCTGCTTCTTGAGATCTTCATCCATAAAAAAATCCTTTTAATTGGTTCTCTATTTTGAAGGAGAAGCGGGGTTGTGCGCAACACTAAATCCTCCAAGTTGACTTTCCTTAAGGGCTGAAGTAGACTGGGAGCCTCTATTCATAAGGATTTTTATGCTATCCCAAGAAATTCGACGCGCCTTTTTGCAGTATTTCAAATCGCAGGGACATACGATTGTCCCCTCCTCCCCTGTGGTGCCCCACGATGATCCAACTCTGTTATTTATCAATGCGGGGATGAACCAGTTTAAAGATGTCTTCTTGGGCAAATCGAAGAGGGAGTACACGCGGGCGGTGACGACGCAAAAGTGCATCCGCGTGGGGGGAAAGCATAACGATCTGGACAATGTGGGGCATACGACGCGCCATTTGACTTTCTTCGAGATGCTGGGGAATTTTTCTTTTGGCGACTACTTTAAGAAGGAAGCAATCGGCTATGCTTGGGATGTCGCAACGCATGTGTTTGGATTTGATCCAGAGAAGATTTGGGTATCGGTTTATAAGGACGACGATGAGGCGTTTGCGCTCTGGGAAAAGCATGTGCCGGCGAAACGGTTGGTCCGTTTTGGGGAAAAGGAAAATTTCTGGGCGATGGGCGATACGGGGCCTTGCGGGCCCTGCTCTGAGCTACTTTATGACCGGGGAGAAAAATATGGAAATGCGAAAAGCCCGGCAGAGGATTTGTCTGGGGAGAGATATTTAGAGTTTTGGAATTTGGTGTTCATGCAATTTGAGCGGAATGGGGCTGGGAAAATGGAGCCGCTGCCTAAGAAATCGATCGATACGGGATCGGGGTTGGAAAGGGTCGTGTCGCTGAAGATGGGCGTTGAGACCGTTTTCCAAACAGATATTCTAAGAGATTTAATCGCGCAGGTGGAGGAGATTTCTGGGAAGCGATATGAGCCAGAAAATCATTCGCTGGCGCCTGCGTTTCATGTGATCGCCGATCACATCCGAAGCCTCTCCTTTGCGATTGCCGATGGCGTGCAGCCGAGCAACACCGATCGGGGCTATGTGTTGAGAAAGATTTTGCGGAGAGCCGTGCGCTATGGCCGCATGTTGGGATTGCAGCGCCCGTTTTTAGCCGAGGTTTTGCCGCGCCTGGTGCGCTCGATGGGAGAGGATTTCCCCGAACTGAAAGCGGCGAAGAGCCGGATTTCAGAGATTCTTACGCTGGAAGAAGAGGCGTTTTTGCGCACGTTGCAGCGGGGTGGACAATTGCTGGGCCAGGTGATCGAGCGCTCTCATACAAGCGGAGAGAAAATCTCAGGCGAAGATGCATTTAAATTGAAAGATACGTATGGATTTCCCCTCGAGGAAATCGTCCTGATCGCAAAAGATGAGAATCTAAGTGTCGATCTGCCTCGGTTTGAAGTGTTGGAAGAAGAGGCGAAAGAAAAGTCGCGCAAAGCGCATAAAACAGCAGCGCAGCAATTTGGCCAAAACTTCTTTAGCGATTTTACCCGCACCCATAAACCGTGCCAATTTGAGGGCTACCAAAAGACGAAAACCGAATCGATGATCTGGGCGATGGTGGTCGATGGGAAATTCGTCGATGAAATTGAAGAGGGACAAGAGGGGCTCATTATCCTCGATAAAACTCCCTTTTATCCAGAAATGGGGGGCCAGGTGGGGGACACGGGAGAAATGGCCCACGGAGGCAATCTGTTCCAAGTTTACGATTGCACGGCGCCCTTTCCAGGCGTGATTGCCCATTTGGGCAAAATGGCCGCAGGCAAGTTGCGCAAAAATGAAAAAGTGCACGCAGCGATCGATGCCGAAAGAAGAAAAGAGATCCAAAATAATCACACCGCCACTCACCTTCTCCACTGGGCCTTGCAGCAAATTTTGGGCCCCCACATTAAACAGGCGGGCTCTTTGGTCGATGAAAAACGGCTCCGCTTTGACTTCAATCATCACAAAGCGATGACGCCTGCCGAGCTGCGCCAAATCGAAGATCTGGTGAATGAGAAAATCAGAACCGATATCCCCGTTCAAACCTATGAACTCAGCTACGATGAGGCGCAAAAGCGCTCCGATATCAAGCAGTTCTTCGGGGAAAAATATGGGGAAAAAGTACGAGTGGTCGATGCCGATTTCTCTAAGGAGCTCTGCGGGGGAACCCACACGACGCGTCTCGGGACGATTGGCCTCTTTAAAATCGCCAAAGAGAGCAGCATCGCCGCTGGGGTGCGCCGCATCGAAGCGGTGACGGGGCGCCATGCGGAAATCATGGTGCAGCAAGAGGAAGATCTCCTCCACTCTTTAGCCGCGCAGCTCAAGGCGCCGCTCCAGTCGCTGCCTGAAAAATTCCAGGCGCTGATCGATGAGAATAAGCTTCTTTTGCAAGAGCTCAAGAGCTATCGAAAGGCCCATCTCAAGCAGCTTTTGACCAAGTGCCTTTCTCACAAGGAAAAAGCGGGTTCGATCGCCTTGATTGCGATAGAAGTGCCGATCACGGCAGAAGAGCTCAATGAATTTGCGAATGAATTGATGGACCAGCTGAAATCAGGCGTGGTCGCTCTCGGTGCAAAAGTGGGCGAACGCTGCCAGCTTCTCGTTTCCGTGAGCCCTGATTTAGTGCAGAAAAACGTGAGTGCAGGGGCGCTGATTAAAGAAGTGGCCCCTTTGATCCAAGGCGGCGGCGGGGGGAAACAAAATCTCGCTCAGGCCGGAGGAAAAGATCCCTCGGGGCTTCCCAAAGCGCTCGAGAAGATCCGCTTCATTTTGAAAGAATTCAATGTTAAGTGAGTTCCGAAAGAGTCCATCGCTTGTCTCGTTTGAGAAGGAAGATCGCTCTCTTCTCATTGAAAACCTCTGGGAAGTTCCCAAAGCGCTTCTCGCTGCATTGATTTCCAAAGCAAAAAACCGCTCCGTTCTTTTGATTACAGGCGGCACGCGAGAAGATCGCCTCTTTGATAACCTCTCCTACTTTGCTCCCGAGCTTCCCGTTGAATTTCCCGCTTGGGAAACGCTCCCCGGCGAAGAAATCCCCCCGAGCCCCGATATCATCGGCAAGCGATTTGAAGCGCTGCACGCATTGATCCACAAAAAAGGGCCCTCGATTCTCCTTTGTCCCCTCCCCTCCCTTTTACTCAAGGTGCTCCCCAAAGATGCGGCAAAGCCCCTTCTCCATAAATGGAAGCGGAAAATGACCCTTTCATTCGATAAACTGCCTGAACTTCTCACCTCATTGGGTTATGCCCGCGTACCTGTCGTTTCCGATAAAGGAGAATTTGCTCTGCGCGGCGGCATCCTCGATCTCTTTCCCGTCGCCTCGACTGATCCCTATCGGATCGATTTTTTTGGCGATGAAATTGAAGAAATCCGCACCTTTGATCCCGTCGGGCAAAAATCGCTGGCTAAAGTGAATGAGCTTTTTATTTCTCCAGCTAAAGAATTGCCGCTCTTGCAAAAAGCAGCGCGCCTCGTCAACATCTGCGACTATTTAGGAGAAGATCCGATCATTTTTTGGGATGACTTGTCCGCCATCGAAGACACCTATGTGAATCTAAAGAATATGCCCGGCGCCAAGTCGATGTTTTTCTATAAATTGGAAGAACTTTTAAAGCGGTGGGAAAAAGAGACCCAGATTTTCTGCACTGCATCGAATATCGAAGAGCTCTCAGAGGTGGAAAAGAAAAAAGATCATGTGATTTTTGAAGCCTTTGGCCATTCATTTAAAGCGCATCGCTTTTTTCATCGCTTCTTTCCCATTGATGAAATCGATCCCGATGTGCCGACTCTCTTTCTCAATGCCAATGAGACAGAAGAGGAGGAGATGAAGAAGCTGCTCCCCAAAGTGCCCCCAAAAGCCCGATTCGAGAGAGGATTTCTCACCTCAGGATTTGTCCTTGGCGATCTTCCCTTAGCGGTCATTCCCAATTCAGAAATCACCCATCGATCCCGAATCCGGCGGCAAAAATGGCGCAATACCTATCAATCGCCGGCGGCTGAATTCCATGAGCTCACTCCAGGCGATCTCGTCGTCCATTTCCACAGTGGCATCGGCCGTTACCGCGGCATGGAAAAGCATGCGAATCATTTAGGACAAGAGACTGAGTTTCTCTCTTTAGAATATGCAGATGAAAGCAAACTCTTCGTTCCTCTTTCGCAAGCCTATCTTGTCTCTCGCTATATCGGATCGAGAGAAGAGCCCCCCTCTTTAAGCCAACTGGGAGGAAAACGATGGCAAGCGACACGCCTCCATGCGCAGTCCCAAATTGTGGGCTATGCCAATGACCTTCTCCAACTCTATGCGGAAAGAACCATCCAAGGGGGCTTTCACTATCCTCCCGATGGGGAATTGATGTGCCAATTTGAGCGCGATTTCCCCTACACCGAAACGCAAGATCAACTCCTGGCCATTCAGGCGATCAAAGAAGACATGACCTCGCCCAAACCAATGGATCGGCTCATCTGCGGCGATGTAGGCTATGGAAAAACGGAAGTGGCAATGCGAGCCGCTTTCAAAGCCGTAGTCGATGGAGGAAAACAGGTCGCGGTTCTTGTCCCCACCACCGTCCTCGCCATGCAGCACTTTGACACTTTTTCTCAGCGGATGAGCGGCTTTCCCGTACAAATTGGCGTGGTTTCCCGTTTCCGCACTGCGAAAGAAACGCGCGAAACGCTGGAAAAGGTGCGCAAAGGACAGATCGACATCCTCATCGGCACTCATCGCCTTCTCTCGGAAGATGTCGCTTTTAAAGATCTCGGCCTTCTCATTGTCGATGAAGAACAGCGCTTTGGCGTGAAGGCTAAAGAGCACCTGAAGAAAATGAAAGTGGGCGTCGATGCCTTAAGTCTTTCTGCCACGCCCATTCCCCGCACGCTTTACATGTCGCTCGTCCATGCGCGGGATATGTCGTTGATCCACACGCCTCCGCAAGATCGCCTCCCCGTGAAAACGATCATTGCAGAAACCGATGTGGAGCTAATCCAAAATTCTCTTCTTCGGGAACTTTCGCGCGGCGGCCAAGCCTTTTACATTCACAATCGGGTCGAATCGATCTATGCGCGCGCCGAAGCGATCCAAAAACTCGTCCCCGCCCTTCGCGTTGGCGTCGTTCATGGGCAAATGGACACCGATGATGTCGATTCTATTTTTCATCGCTTTAAGCAGGGAGAACTCGACATTCTCTTCGCCACGACGATCATCGAAAACGGCATTGACATCCCCAACGCCAACACGATCCTCATCGACCGAGCCGACACCTATGGCCTTGCCGATCTCTATCAACTCCGCGGCAGAGTCGGCCGCTGGAACCGCGCCGCCTATGCCTATTTTCTCGTCCCCAAAAATGCGCGCCTCTCGGAACCCTCCCGCAAAAGGCTCAATGCCCTCGTCGAAGCGGGCGGCTACGGGGGCGGCATGAAAATCGCCATGCGCGACCTAGAAATCCGCGGCGCCGGCGACATCCTTGGCCTTCAGCAATCGGGACAAGTCTCGGCAATTGGTTTTCATCTCTATTGCAAGCTCCTCAAACGGGCCATCGACGCTCTCAAGAAAAAGGCCCCCATCACCTTCAATGAAACAAAACTAGAAACTCTCTTCGACGCCCGTCTTCCAGAGGATTATATCAATGAAGTTTCTCTTCGGATGGAAATCTACTACCGTCTTGGCGAGTCGACCACCTCTGCCGAAATCGATGAACTTCTCTCCGAGCTGCAAGACCGCTTCGGCCCGCCCCCGCTCCCCGTCGTCTGGCTCTATCACCTCACCCGCCTCCGCGCCTTTGCGACCGCCAACAACTTTACCCTTCTCAAGTTCAATCACCTCTCATTCATTGCGGAACAGCAGCAAGGAAAGCAACTCGCGCGCCAAACGCTTCTCCTCCCCAAAAAAGCCCAATCGCCAAAAGAGCTCGAAGCCTACGTCCTCGCGCAGCTCACAAAACACTTCCCCTGCGAGCGAAAAATCTAACCGCCGAAACGGCCTCGCGGGGAGGCTTCCCCCACTCTAGAGATTGAGGTTGCGGTGGTAGGCGCCTTTGACGTGCTTGGCCTGCATCTCGCGCGCCACTTTGAGAATGCGAACCCCTTTCTCTATATGATCCGGCATATAGGAATCATAAACCCACTGGGAGCTTTGAGCCGTCTTGATCCCATCGTGATTGAGGGGAAGATCGGAAACGAGGAGAAGAGCGCCCAAGGTAAATTTTCTTTTATAAGAGGCTGTGAACAGAGTCGCACATTCCATCTCAATCCCCTGCGCCCGGGTCGCTTTCAGCCGATTCTTAAACTCATCATTGAACTCCCAAAAACGCATGTTGGTCGTATAAGTGATTCCGATGTGATAAATCGTCTTTTCCCGATCCAGCACTTCCGTGACAGCCCTTTGCATCAGAAAATTAGCCAGAGCAGGCACTTCGATGGGGAAATAAAAATCAGAAGTCCCCTCCCCTCGAATCGAGGCGATAGGGACCAAATACTCCCCAACTTGATAGCGACGGCGAAGCCCCCCGCACATTCCCAACAAAATACTTGAGCGAATGGGAAGGAATGAGCAGATATCGATCACCAGAGCCGCAGCTGGCGAGCCAATCTTGAAATCGAGGATCGAAACCTCATCTTGAGGGCAGTGGGCCACTTTAAACATCGATCCCTCATGGATCGGCACCTTCCGGGTCTTGGCGAAATATTCCACATACTTGGGAAAGTTCGTCAAAATTAAATTTGTATGAAACTGACTCGCCTGGCACCCAGAATAGCGCTCTAACGTCTGGCGGGCAATCTCCGCTTCGTGGGGATTCTTTTCCATCTTAGGGACTGCCAAAAAATAAGTTAAAGTATTTTAACGTCCATTATAGCAGCCCATCTTTCGCGCTTTCCCGCTCGAAGAGATTAAACCTTTAATATCTACCTCGCGAGAAGATCGCGAAATCTGAACCACTCTAAGAACCTTCTAACACTTTACTTTATTCTTTGACAGCCCCTTAATCCCCAAAATCCACGATTGCCTTAAAAAAAGGAAGAGCTGATAATGGGGCGTTAAAATTCAAATGGTTAGGGTTTATGGGATCGATGAGTACTGGCGATATTCGGATGGGGATGAAGGTCGAGGTAGACAAAGAACCTTACCTCATCGTCGCCAATGAATTCGTAAAACCAGGCAAAGGAAACGCCTTCAACCGCATTAAAATGAAAAATATGCTCAATGGCCGGGTCGTTGAACGAACCTATAAATCGGGTGAAAAACTGGAACTCGCCGACATAGAAGAAGCCAAAATGAGGTTCTTATATAAAGAATCCGATGGCGCCGTCTTCATGGATGAAAAGACCTTTGACCAAATCTCCATTTCGAATGAGGTGATCGGCAATAATATGCCCTGGCTGATGGAAGAGGTCGTCTTTGATATCGTCTTCTACAAGGGCGTTCCCATTGAGATCATTCCTCCCACCTTTATGGAAATGGCCATCACTGAAACTTCCCCTGGCGTTCGAGGCGATACAGCCTCTGGACGGGTCTTAAAACCAGCTACGACTGAAACGGGGGCCAAGATCCAAGTCCCCATCTTCGTAGAGCAGGGAGAAAGAGTCAAAGTCGATACCCGCACGTGTGAATATGTCTCCCGCGTCAACCCATAAAGTTTCTCTCTTGCGCGACCGGGCTGAAATGCTCCAAAAAGCCCGCAATTTCTTTGCCGAGCGAAAGATCTTGGAAGTCGATTGCTGCGCTCTCACCCGCTGTGCGCCGATCGATGCCTATATCGATATCATTGCCGCCGCCCCGAGCGATACGGAGATCGGCTATCTCCACACTTCCCCCGAATATGCGATGAAACGGCTCCTCGCTCAAGGCATGGGCGACATCTATTATCTAGGCCACGTCTTTCGCAAAGGAGAACTCGGCGAAAAACACAATCCTGAATTCACCATGGCCGAATGGTATCGGGTCAATTTCTCCTTTGAACAAATGATGGAAGAAACGTGTGAGTTCCTCTTTCTTTTTCTAGGGGCCCTGCCGAAGCGCAAAATCAGTTACCGCGAGGCCTTTACCTCCTTTCTCGGAATCGATTATTCCAAAGCCACCCTCGCAGAGCTCCGCCCCATCGCAAAACGATTTTCCATTGAGCTCCCTTCCGATACTTCGACCTGGACGGAAGACACCTACCTTCACCTCTATCTCACCCACATCATCGAGCCAAATCTAGGCCGCGGAGAACTCACGATTCTCACCGACTATCCCCCCTATGAAGCCGCGCTCGCCTGCGTCGTGGAAAGAAATGGGGAAAGGGTCGCCGAGCGATTTGAAATCTACCATCAAGGCGTCGAACTCACCAATGGCTATCACGAACTGAGAAATCCACAAGAGCAACGCCTTCGCTTCCATGAGGAAAATAAAGAGAGAATTTCTTTAGGAAAAGAAAGCTATCCTCTGGATGAAAAATTTCTTGCAGCGCTCGGCGCCATGCCTGAATGTTGCGGCGTTTCGGTCGGGATCGATCGCGCCCTCATGCTGCGGCACAAACTCAAATCCATTCACGATGTCATGCCTCTCGCCTGGCACGAGTCTTAAAATAACTCAGGAAAATCGGGGAGTTTTCTAATGGCTATGATTTTTTCCCTTGCTGCCTTGTGACCATTGCTAGGAGATTTTACTAGGGAAATTTTTGCAATCTCAGGTAAACTTTCGGATTCATTTTGAACTACCCAATTTCTCGTGGTGAGTCCATTGTATCTTTCAATTAACCGTATTTTTGCTAGGTTCCAAACCTCTCTCACTTTTGCTTTCACTTTTTCAGATATAAAGCGCCTTGAGGTAGGCATGCTATTCAGAAAAAATTCGATCGTCCGTTCAATCACTTGGACTTCAAGATCATTTTTTGGCTTCTCGGTGCTCAAGAGTATAAGAGCCTGTTGGTCTACCTCTTGGTTCAATGCCAATCTGGGGAAGAATGTTGCAATCATAAGCACTCTCCTTCTCTTTAGCCCAATTATTTTAGCGAGCGCCTCAATAGATCTCCATGCTATTTTATTGGCCGGCGGCGGAGGGACTCGCCTTTGGCCCGCCTCCCGCGATGCATTTCCCAAACAGTTCATCGATTTTGGAACAGGAGCTTCTCTCTTAGAGCAAACAGTGGAGCGGCTCTTAAAATTTGAACACCTGGCAGAGATCGTCATCGCCACGAGCGAGCCTTACGAATCCCTCGTCCGCTCCCAAATTGAAAAATATGAGGGACAAACCCGTTTTACTCTTCTGATCGAACCTTGCCGCCGCAATACAGGGCCGGCAATTGCCTATGCGGTAAAATACCTTTCAGAAACCATCCCGCCCGATGATCCCATTCTCGTCGTTCCCGCCGATCATTTCATCGAGCCCGATTCCGCATGGATCGCCTCGATTGAAAGCGCTCTCCCCGCTGTGGCAGACGGACAAATCGCCACCTTTGGCATTAAGCCCACAAAGCCAGAAACAGGATTTGGCTATTTAGAATTTGGCGCCCCCTTTGATCAAGCGACGCAATCAGTGCTACAATTCATTGAAAAACCAACCCGAGAAAAGGCAGAGAAGCTCATTCAATCCGATCAGATTTTTTGGAATTCGGGGATTTTTCTCTTTTCTGCCCGCACCTTTTGGGAAGAGCTAAGCCGCCATTCTCCAGAAATCTATCGCCTCTCCACAACCTTTGAAGAAATGGGACAAAATTTCTCAGCTATGCCCAATCTTTCCATCGACTATGCGCTCATGGAAAAGACCAAGCGTATCGTGGCCGCGCCCCTGCAAATCCACTGGTCCGACATTGGCTCCTGGGATGGCCTCTATGAAATCCTCCCCCACGATGAGCAGGGAAATGTGCTCCAAGGCAATGTGCTCCCCATCGAAACGCAAAACAGCCTAATTTTCTCAAAGAAACTGATTGCGACGATTGGCATTGAAGATCTGCTCATCATTGAAACTGACGATGCAATCCTAATCTGCAAGAAAGAACACTCCCAAAAAATCAAAGAGCTCTTGAAGAAATTGAATTAGCGCCATTTTTGGACGATGGGGACGTAGCGCCCTTTATTAAAGGCCTTTGGCGTAACGCGGATGCTGATCGGGGTTTGCCGTCGCTTGTATTCGGCGCAATGGATCTTTCTAACCAAAGAGAGAACAAATTCCAGCGGCTGTTTCCTCTTTTTGGCAATTTCCTCGGGGTCAAGCCTCTTCTCAATGTAATCTTCAATGATGGCATCGAGAATCTCGAAAGGAGGAAGCGTATCTGAATCTTTTTGATTGGGCCTGAGTTCCGCACTCGGCACTTTTGTCAGGATCGATTTTGGGATGATCTCCCCTTTCCGATTGACGTAGCGAGCCAGCTCATATACATAATGTTTCGTCACATCATGGAGGACGCCGAGCCCCCCTGCCATATCCCCATAGAGGGTGGTATAGCCCATCGCCATTTCACTTTTATTCCCCGTATTGAGGAGGATATGGCCAAATTTATTGGAGAAAGCCATCAAGATCATCCCCCGAATGCGGGATTGAATATTCTCTTCCGTTTCATCATGCGGGCGATTCTCAAACATCGGCTCCAAAAGAGTGAGATAGTTTTGAAAAATCGTATCGATTTCCACTTTCTTAATTTGAATCCCCAGATTCTCCGCGAGCTCCATCGAATGATCGATGCTCCCTTTCGATGAAAACCGAGAGGGAAGGGTGAGCGCCAGTACATTTTCAGCGCCCAGCGCCTCTTTCGCCATGCAAGCGACTAGCGCCGAATCAATGCCGCCTGATAGCCCCAACATTCCCTTCTTAAACCCCTGCTTATGAAAATAGTCTTTGATCCCCAAAACGAGGGCCGAATAGAGATCTTTTATGGGATCTTCGGCCATTGCGCAAGGACATGCATGAG
>DATIHQ010000082.1:0-5775 GCA_035480535.1 Chlamydiales bacterium | reverse complement strand
AATGGGACTGTTTGAATTCGCCTTCGAAGATGAATTCTTTGATCTTTTTCCGGTCGCTGGGAGCTTCTCTTTGTTGTAGGTCGGGGGGAAGAGTCTCTTTAGCCGCATGGACACCCACCGCAAACATGGCGAGAACCTCATATTCCTCTGGAATGTTCAGATCTTGGCGCGCCCTATCGTAATCAAATCCCTCCATCCCGTGCACGACAAGCCCGCGGCTTGTCCCTTCGAGGGCAAGGTTTTCCCAGGCGGCGCCGGCGTCGAGAGAGTGGGTTTTTGAGGGCTTATTGTTTCTCTCAAAGGTCTTCCGAGAGATGATGAGACCTAGAAGAGCCGCATTGGAGCACCACTGTTTGTTGGAATCGACGAGAAGGTTGAAAAATTTGGGCCAATGAGAGGTGTTTCGCTTGCCATAGAGAAAGCGCCAGGGTTGGGCGTTGTAGGAGGAGGGAGCCCAGCGAGCCGCTTCAAAAAGGGGGAAAATTTCCGAGTCTTTTAGTTCTTCGCCCGTCATCGCGCGCGGAGACCATCGGTTGAGAATGAGGGGGTTGATTGGGTAATCAGATTTTCGATTCATGAGTGGAGATCTTGGTTTGGGTGATTGATGTCTGGATCTAGTTCCGGATGCCAGGAGGGATCGCGGAAGCGATAAATGAGATAGGGGATGAGCGACATGAAGAAGATCCCCCCGATTAAAAAACATTCGTAAAAAATGAGATTTCCCACTTGAAGCTGGCCGGGAGGAATGAATCCCATGAGAAACGCAAAAGTAGAACTTAGAGCGCCGAGGGTTCCGACGAACCAAATCCCTGGCATTTTGTAGGGAATGCGGTAGGTGCGAGGGACATCCGCGTGGCTATAGCGGAGTTTGATGGCGGCGAGAAACATTAATACGTACATGACCAGGTAGATTTGCGCTGAAATGGCGCTTAAAATCCAAAAGGCGCTGCTGGCAGAGGGCATGAAAAGAAAGACGAAGGAGACAATCGTGACGATGAGGGCCTGAAAGAAGAGAAGGTTGGCGGGCATCCCATGTTGATTGAGCTTTTGGAAAAAGGGGGGGAGATCTCCATGCTTTGTCGTGGCATGCAGGGCGCGGACTGGCCCAATGATCCAGGCATTGAGCTCTCCCACGGCCCCTAAAATAATCATCAACCCCACTGGAATGAGAAGCCAGCCTACTTTGAAATGCGTGAGGAAGAGCTCAAAAGCGGCCATAAGGCCTGAAATCAGGCTGATGTGTTCCTTCGGAATCATGATGGCGATCGATAGGGCCCCCGCTACATAGAGGATTAGCGAGACGAGGCCGGCGATGAGCACAGCGCGGGGGAATGTTTTCTGCGGATCTTTCACCTCGCGGGCATGAGCTGCGGAGACTTCAAGTCCTCCAAAAGCCAAAAAAAGACCCGTTAAAAAGACCAAATTCTGGATGTTATCTAGCGGTGGGATTAGGGCCTTGAATGAAAATTGAATCTGGGGAGGCTCTCCTTGAGCCAGCCAAAAAATAGCCAGCACGATCAAGAGGATCCCAGGCAAGATGGTGCCTGCAATGACGCCGACGGCGCTAAACCAGCTGGAGTTCTTTAAGCCAAAGTAGTTAAAGATTGTGAATCCCCAAAAGCCAATGAGGATGAAGGAGATCAAGTAGATTTTGTTTTCGGCAAATCCATATTCATCCCCGAGCCACACCTGGATTAAATAGGCGAGAGCTGTTGCAGAAAAAGAGAGAATGGCGGGAAACCAGGTGACATTGTGAATCCACTGCATCCAGATCGCATAGAATCCCCAGCCGGCCCCAAACGCCTCTCTCACCCAAATGTAAACCCCTCCCGTGCGGTTCCATCCTGTAGCCAGTTCCGCAGAAATAAGAGCCGCTGGGAATAAAAAAACAAGAGCGACGAATAAATAGAGAAATGCGGAGGCAAAGCCATATTCAGCGACAATCGGCAGATTTCTCAGCGACGTCATCACCGATAGATTGAGCATCGCAAGCAGAAAGACGCCGATAAATCGTCTGGATCTATCCAAAATAACCCCTGATTTTTTGATTATTTGCCACAAACCTAATTCCCTGCTATAGAAAAAATATGATGATCGAGATTGCGCGGCGAGAAGTTTTAAATAACCTCATTCGATTCAGGGATAGTTTGCTTGAGGTGCGTCAAAAGAAAGATTGGCAGAAAGTTCCCGTCTCAGGAAAAACCCGCGTTTATAAAGTGCTCTTTAACCGCCACACAGGGGATTTGCGATTTGCGCAAAAAATCACCCAATTGGAACACCACTTTCCCCGCAAGCCGAAAACAGCTCTCGAAGATTGGATGGGCCTACTCATTGAAGTGCATGAAAAAGGGGAATATGAGGTTCATTTTGAATTTAAAGATGAATCGGGCCATCCGTTAAAGGCTCTAGGGCTCGATCCATTGGCTTGGAAAATTGCAAAAGAAACTCTAAGGGTATTGAATCTCAAGGGAAAAGATATTCATAAAATAACGCCTGAGGTTCTTCTTGAAGAGGCGGCGCTGCAAGATCTTTCCAATATTCATCTAGCGCCGCCCAAAGAAGAGATTGAAGATCTCCCAGGCTGGGCTGGCTCGATCAATCGTTTGCAGGCGGAGCAAATGCTCACGAAAGAGCCAATAGGCACTTATCTTTTGCGGGAAGGAGATGAGATCATTCAATGTTCAGCGTTTCATCTCGAAGAAACAAACCAGGTCGCTGTTCACCCATTTGTACTGACAGATGTGCAAAAAGATGAGAAGATTTCAGATATTCTGCTTCTTCAAACCGACAAAGGATGGACCCTTTATCAAGATGATCCCAATCTCGACGATCTGGCCTATCACTTCTATGCCTCGCCGCAAGCGCTCATCTTCACCCTAAAAGATTTCGCCAAAATCCCCAAATTATTGCGCTAAATAGCGACTGGTGACGACTTTCCAGTCGATGTTGTTGAAGAAGGCGTCGATGTATTTGGCTTTGTCGAGGCCGTATTGAGGCATGTAGGCATGTTCAAAGACATCCATGATGAGCAGGGGAGTTGCAGTCGCTAGATGGCCGACATCGTGCTCATTGACCCAGGTGTTGATGAGTCTTTTTTGCTGCGGATCAAAATAGAGAACGGCCCAGCCAATGCCCCGAATTGTGCCAGTTGCAATGAAATCCTTCTTCCACTTATCAAATGAGCCAAATTGAGCGACTAAATCAATGTAGAGCTGGCTCTTCTTGTCGATGCCAGCCTGGCTGCCGAGATTGCCAAAATAGAGCTCATGAAGGCGCATCCCATCAAATTCCCAGCCGAGACGCCTTTTTAAAGCGCCATATTCATAGGGAAATTGGCCGCTATTGCTGTAGCTTTCAAGCTTGACTAGGAGATCATTGGCGTTTTTGACGTAGCCTTCATAGAGTTTGAAGTGCATTTGGAGCAAATTGTCGCTAAAGCCAGGCATTCCCAGCAGATGGCTATAATCTTTGGCTACGTAAGCGGGAGCTGCAATTAAGTTTCCTGCGATCAGGAGGAGATAAAGCCATCTCATTTTCGCCATGTACCTGCCTGGGCGAGGAGAAAGAGAAGCATCCCGCCACTCACTACGGAGAGGATCGCGGGGATCGCTTTTGTTGTGGTGGAATAGCGATAGGCAAACATCGCTGTGAGGAGAATCGTGAGAAAAAGAGAAAAACCAAAAGCCCATCCCTGTTTGGCAAACATCGCAACCGCGCCTAAACAAACAAGCAAACCCATTCCGCTTCCTACATAAAGGGACATTTGACTACCCGCTTGGTAGTATCCGTAAATTCCCAGAATGATCAGGATGAGTCCATAAATCAGAACACTCCAAGATGTTGACTTTTTTAGCACATAAACCTCATAGGTCACGGGTTAGAAATACAAATCACCATGTTTAAGCCCATTATATAGAAAATCCAAAGAAAGGGAATCAGAAGGATTTGACCCGATATCTTTTCTTTTTTCCAGAAGAGCAGAGCCGCCATCAGATGATTGCACCAAAGAAGTAAAAGGGCCACCAGGGCAAGAAGCGTCTCTTGCAAAAGATAAAAACTCAAACTCCAGGCAATTTGGAAGAGGAATTGAGAAGAGAAAAGGGAGATCTCTAATTTCAGCGTGCGGAGCGAATGGCGGCGCCAGAGTGTCCAAATCGATAAACTTAAAGCGACAAAATAGATTGTCCAGATCGATCCTGAAGATTTTTCAGCGGGGAAAATCAATTTTGCATTCAGAAGCTCAAAGCCTAGGCTGATCAATAAAAAGATCCCCAATCCAACGATTTGCTCAGGACGCGTGCGATGGCTCGGCTTAAAAAACCGGTTCTCTGGCAGAGAGAAAGAATCGGGTTGTGATTGATCGATCGACATAAACTATATTTTATATACACAAATTGCTTCAAAAATCGGTTTTGTGCTGCGTCGGCTTTGCCTCATATTTCTTGTCCTCGCTTCGGACCGTGTTTCTAACACGGTCTCTCGCTCCGGCCAAGAAATCTGAGGAGCCTCCTTGCCCAATTCCCGATTTTTGAACCAACTTGTGTATAACTGATTTTTCCATTTTTTGTAATATAAAGATATTGCAAAGAATGAATCGAGGGTTATAAAATTATCTATCATGCAAAATGCGATTGAACTTCTAAGAAGGGGAGAGCCCATTGTTTTTCCCACTGAAACGGTCTATGGACTAGGCGCGCCTGTCTTTAATGAACAAGCCGTGCGCCGCGTCTTTGAGATTAAAGGCCGTCCCATCGACAATCCACTCATCGTCCACGTTTCAAATTTTTCCCAAATTGAAAGGCTTGCCCTAGAAATTCCCCCCTCGTTTTATCTTTTAGCCAGCCGCTTTTGGCCCGGTCCCTTAACCCTTGTCGTCAAACGACATCCCCAAGTTCCCGCCATCGTCTCCGCCGGGCATCCCACCATCGCCATTCGAATGCCCTCCCATCCCATGGCCTTGCAGCTCATCGAAGCTTTCGGGGAACCCCTCGTCGCCCCCTCCGCGAATCTCTCGGGCCGTCCCAGCCCAACCACTGCCGCTGACGCCAGAGAAGATTTAGAAGGAAAAGTCTCATTGATTCTCGATGGAGGGCCCTGCTCTGTTGGAATTGAATCGACAGTACTCAGCCTCGTCCACTCCACCCCCACTCTTTTGCGCCCCGGGCAGATCACTCAAGGACAATTAGAAGAAGTCCTGGGAGAAAAGATCGGCCTCCCTCCCAAAGACGGCCCTATCCTCTCTCCAGGCATGAAATATCGCCACTATGCCCCAAAAGCCGCTTTACGCCTCGTCTACGACCCGAAAGAACTCAAAGCCCCCTTTATCCTCTCTGCAGAGCCCCTTCCAGGCACGCACCCTCTAAGCCCCCAAACGCTTTATGCATCTTTACGCCGCGCCGACCGCCTGGGCGTTTCAGCCATCGATATCTATTGCAACGCCGCCGTCCAATCCAATGCAGCGCTCATGAATCGCCTCCTGCGGGCTTCAGGGGCATTGATTTAATTCGAGAGCTGTTATATGGGTAGGTTTTATTCAGGAGAAACTCATGAGCGAATCCCTTGTCGTTGTCAGCAAAGTCAAAGCCCACATCAAGAATAAATCGGGTGGTTTTAGCACCTCAGCCTCTGTGATGGGCGTCCTTACGAAAATCGTGGAGGAAGCTTGCTCTAAAGCCATTGAGAGTGCAAGAAACGATGGCCGCAAAACGGTGATGGACAGAGACTTTCCCGTCGTCTAAACTGTTCTCATGGATCGTTGGAGCGCCCCTTTTTTGG
>DATIHQ010000081.1:0-5066 GCA_035480535.1 Chlamydiales bacterium | reverse complement strand
GCACACCGAAACCCATACGTTCCATTGACTGCTCCGGGATTATTGCGATGGCGATGGGAACAGCGGAGATCTTCTTTTAAGCTTTTCCAACAGCCGCCGCGCAGAACGCGATAGACGCCTTGCGGGGGGCCGAGGGGATTGTCTGGCTCGAGCGCCGAGGAGTCGTAATAATTGTAGGCATACCAATCTTGGCACCATTCATAGACGTTGCCGGCAGTGTCGTAAAGGCCAAAGGCGTTGGGAGGATAACTGAGAACCGGGGTGGTGTCGGAACTAAAGAAGTTGGCTTGCGTTCTTTCAATTTCATTGCCCGTTGGGTAGAGGAAAATATCCTTTCCGCTCGAGGCGGCAATTTCCCACTCCGCTTCTGTGGGGAGCCGCTTGCCAATCCATTTCGCATAGGCGACGGCGCCATACCAGGTCACGCCGACAACTGGATGTTTTCCATAACCTGATTCGATGACTACCTTGCCGGCGCTGCGTTTAATGCGCGAATCGCGAAGGCGAATGATATCGTTGTTGTTGTGATCTTTTTCCCCGCCCATCGCTTGGAGAAAACGGACGAATTGCTCATTGGTGACGGGATGGATATCGAGGGCAAAACTCAAAAGGTTGACCGGGTGGCGCGGCATCTCATCGCGAGCCCCTTCATTGCTGCCTCTGATATAGGTTCCCCCTGGAACGATTACCATCTCGCTGAGGAGAGGATCGATCTCTTTCACTTCCACTTTTTTGGGAATGTAATGGGAAACAAGGGTATCTCGCTGGAAAATCGCGCCGGGATCTGACTCATATTCTGGGCGAGAGATCTCTTGCGGCCGCAAAACAGGCTTTGGCGCCTCATGTTCAATAGTGGCTGCTTGGACAGGTGCTGAAACGGCAGCGGGCACTTCTTCTTTTTTAAATTCGAAGGCCATTTGCAGAATATTATCCACTTTGGGTTCCACTTCTGCCAAACTTAACATCTCTTTGGAAATCACCCGAGGCGCATGGAGATATTCTTGCATCGCCTGCGTCAATTTCTGGGGACGCACGTTGGGATTGGTCTGCAAACAGCGGTTGATGAGGAAATCCCAATTGAGCGTCGCTTCAGAAAGAGCCCGGGAAGGAAGATCAAAACATCCTTCAGGCACTTTTTGCAGCAGAAGATAATAGGTTAAAACTCCAAAGGCATATCCGTCTGCTTTTGTTGTGATCGCATCGCCGATGAGGACTTTTTGTTCGGGGGCTAGGAAAGAAAAACTCCGGATGAAATGGCGCGCTTGCTGAACGGCCCGTTCCTGCAGATGAGGCATAAAGGCTTTGGCGATTTGCTCGCAGATCCGG
This sequence comes from Chlamydiales bacterium, assembly GCA_035480535.1. Lineage (GTDB taxonomy): Bacteria > Chlamydiota > Chlamydiia > Chlamydiales > SM23-39 > DATIHQ01. The sequence continues at coordinate 3,740 of DATIHQ010000081.1, read as the reverse complement.
AAAAAGCTAATCCCCTCCCCGATCAATCGGGTCAGACCAAAATCGGAAAGAATGAGTCTTACTCCTTTTTCTGCCGCCACAACCAATATATTGGTGAGTTTAATGGCTCCATGCACAACGCCTGCTTCATGCGCATAATCGAGCGCCGATGCGACTTGACCGAGTAGATCGCACCAATCTTCTTCGTTGAGCGATTTCCCCTTCAGCTCCAGATAGCGCTCTAGATTCATGGTCTCACCCAGCGAATCGCATACGGGATCAGTGACGATGAAATAGCGCCCATCGCTGTGGGAGACATTGTGGATTTTGGCGATATTCGGATGGTCGAGAGCGGCGATTTCGCCCACTTGCTCCTCGAATCTGCGCATAAAACCCGCATTGCTGCAGATTTCTTCGGGCAAAACTTTCAAGGCAAACGAGCGTTTGATGAATCGATGTTCAGCTAAATAGACTGCGCCAAAAGCGCCTTGGCCCAAGGATCTTTGGATGATGTAGTCGCCGAGAGCTTCCATAGAACCAGACCATAAACAATTTCGAATTTACAATCAAACTAAACAATTCCAAGAAACTTCGCAAAATACCAAGCTACAATCAAAACTAAGATAAAAACAGAGCCCCATAAAAGATTGGGGAGCCAACGGACGCCTCCATGCGGAGCGCCTCTCATTTCCATCGTGCCGATTCCGTAGGCAAACTCTTGCTTTTCAGGAGTGAAGCGCAATGCCTCTGGAAATTCTTTCATCAGTTTTTCCTGCTCAAATCCAAGGAAGTTGGCATATTGCCGGATGAATCCCAAAGCATAGACGGTAGATAGAAAATGGCCCACCCTCCCCTCTTCGATTGCCTGCAGATAAAGCATCCGGATGGATGTGGCATTTTCCACCTCTTTGAGTGAAAGGTTCATCTCTTCCCGCTTCACACGGAATTTTTCTCCCAACTTCTTTAACCCCTCGCTCATAGACGCCCTCCAAAATTGAACTTGATGTTACCATCTTGTATAATTCCACCCAAGCCCTTACAATCAATATTATGACAAAACCAGCTTGCTTTTCAGCAAAGATCGATTTGAAACTCGCCGCCAAACTCGAAGCCGATTTGCGCGAGCAGGGTTTTGAGCTCTCCAAACCAGCCTACACAGTTTTCTCAGCGAAAAAGAAGGGAATTTCCTGCACGCTTTATGAGTCGGGAAGTTTAACTGTCCAAGGCAAAGAAATGGCGCAGTTCATCGAGTTTTACTTGGAGCCTGAAATCTTGCGCGAATTTAAATTTTCCCATCCCGTCGCCCATCTCGATTTAACTCCTCACATTGGAATGGATGAGGCGGGCAAAGGAGATTTCTTCGGCCCTCTTTGCGTCGCCGCCGTCTACGCCGATGGGGAGGGAATCCAAAAACTGCAAGAGTGGGGCGTTAAAGATAGCAAGCGATTTTCCGATGATTCAATCCTCAAGCTCGCCTCAAAAATTCGCTCGGAATTTCCCTATACCGTCATCCGCCTCTTTCCCATGAAATACAATGAGCTCTACGGGAAATTTAAAAACTTAAACCGCCTGCTCGGCTGGGCGCATGCCGCGGCTCTTGGCGATCTCTCTGCCAAAACAGGCTGCCGCGAGGCGCTTCTCGACCAATTTGCCGATGAATATGTGATGGAAAATGCGCTCAAACAAAAAAAAGTGGATGTCCATTTAACGCAAAAGGTGCGCGGCGAGGAAGATTTAGTCGTAGCGGCCGCCTCGATTTTAGCGCGGGCAGGCTTTTTAGAGGGGATCCAAACGTTAAGCAATGAATATGCATTGGAGATTCCTAAAGGGGCTTCCAAGGCGGTCGTCGAAGCGGGGCAAAAACTCGTCGCTAAATTCGGCAAAGAAGTTCTTTCCAAGGTCGCAAAAACCCACTTTAAAACCATGCAGGAGATATGTTAACTCTCCTTCGGATCCAGAACTTGGTCCTGATTGAAAAAGCGGAGATTTCCTTTGGCGCCGGCTTAAATATTCTCACCGGTGAAACAGGCGCGGGTAAATCGGCCATCCTCGCCGCCATCCGCCTCATTGGGGGAGAGAGAGCCGACATGCAGCTCCTTCGAAAAGAAGCCGATCTTGCAGTCGTTGAAGCCACGATTACTTCTCCTGACTTTCTCGCAGAAGAAAATATAGAAATTCCCCTCTCTTCTTCTGTTACCGTCCGCCGCGAAATCCACCGCTCGGGAAAAAATCGCTGCTTCATTGAAGAGCAACAGGTGAGCCTCGCCTTCTTAAAAAAATGTGTGGGCTCCGCCCTAGAATGGGTCGATCAAAGCAGCTCGGCCACTCTTTGCTCCTCTGAGCAGCAGCGCAATCAACTCGATGCCTTTGCCGATCTTTTCAGCCAAAGAGCTGAGCTCGCCTCTTCCTTCGCCCAAGAAAAGTCGCAAGAATCTGAGCTTCAGTCTCTTTCGCAAACCGAGAGAGAAAGAGATCTAAAGAGAGCCCAAGAAGATTTGTCTTTAATTGAAGAGGTTAATTGGCAAAAGGAAGAAGAGGAAAAGCTCTCCCAAGAACACCATCTTCTAACGCATGCGCAGGAGCTCTTGGAAAAAATCGGCGCAACCTCCTCTTTCCTCACAGAAAACGTTCCTCTATTGAAGCGATCCGCGGCCACCCTTGAATATGCGGCCCGATTTGATCCCCGCCTGGCCAAAATTGGCGAATCGATGAAGAGCGCGGCGCTTGAACTGGAAGAAGCTGGATTTTCTCTCTGTTCCTTTGCAGATCAATTGGAAGCCGATCCCAAACGATTAGAAACGCTCGAGAGCCGCCTTGCAGCCATTGAATCGATCAAGCGCCGATTTGGCGCTACCTTTGAGGAGGTAGAAGCGCAGAAACAAAAACTTCAAGCTCAAGTGGACCGCCTTTGTTCCCTCGACGAGCAAATCGCCGCCTTACAAACTGAGCTCGCATCCACTCGAGAAAAAAATCTCGCACTCTCTTCTGCATTATCTGAAAAGCGAAAAAAGCTAGCTCCTCAATTTGCCCAGCAAATTCTCGCGGAGCTGAAAAGCCTGAACATTCCCCAGGCGAAGTTTGAGATTCAGATCGCTCTCAAGCCCCTTTCCCCAAATGGCGCCGATGAAATTCGCTTTCTCTTCTCGGCCAACCTCGGCCTCTTCCCAGTTCCCCTTGAACAATGCGCCAGCGGCGGCGAGCTCTCCCGCCTTCTCCTCGCCATTAAAACCGTCCTAGCAGAAAAAGAGGGGTGTCCCTGTCTTATCTTTGATGAAATTGACAGCAATGTTGGGGGGCAAACAGCGGCGATTCTCGGCGAGAAACTAAAAAAGCTCGCCCAAAGAAGGCAAGTGATCTGCGTCACCCATTTTGTTCAAGTAGCCCGCTCGGCGACGCACCATTTCCTCGTCTCCAAAACAGAAAAAGGCGCGCAAACATTCACAGCGATTTCTAAACTTTCGGCAGACTCCTGCGAGCGAGAATACAACCGAATGCTTGGCGTTTAATGCACAAAATCCTACAATGAAACTTCTATGAAGAAATATTTTCTGCTCTTATTCGCGTTGTCTCTTTTTTCACAGGAGTGCGAAGAGCCCACCAAAGGATATTGGGATTATCATCCACTCCATGTGGGCGGCAATTTGATCTATATTGGAGACGCCGACGTCACGCCAAGGCATACAGACAAAACAGATGGAGACCTTCATTTTTCCAAGGCCAATGCCTATGCAGTGATGCTCGTTCCCCTTTCCCGCACAACT
>DATIHQ010000080.1:0-6616 GCA_035480535.1 Chlamydiales bacterium | reverse complement strand
GGGATGCGTTTGGAGAAAGGTGAGATTCTCCGGCTTGCTGCTGAGATGGGCGAGTTTGGCGAGGAGGTGAAGATGCCGCTTGTCATCGCAGGCAAAGAGGAAAAAGAGAGTGTGGACCGGTTGGTTGTCGAGCGCGCCGTATTCGATTGGGTTCTTGGGGAAGACGACGGCGATCACATCGTATGATTCTTGGAGGAGAAAATCGCGGGTGTGGGGAACGCCAATGCCGTTTGAGAGGGCAGTAGGCATGAGCTTTTCCCGGTCGAGGAGAAGTTCGGTGATGACTTCCGCATCGAGCTGCAGATCGCGGGCAATGAGCTTCATCGCTGAGCGGATCACCTCTTCTTTTGTGTCGCCAGGAACATCGATGTAGACGCCCCCTTTATGAATGGCGCGATAGAGGCCAAATTGCTGCGTGCCCAGCCTTTCTTTCGAATTCTCCTCCTCTTTATCAAAGGGAGAAAAATCGGTGCCTTGTTTGCAGCTTAAAACCCAGTTTTCAATCTCACTGCGGCTAAAACGGAATTGGTGATTGAGGCGGTAATAGGGAATTTTGCTATCGGCAATCCAACGCCGAATCGTTGTTTCAGAGACATTTAACAGCTCTGCTACATCTTTTAGCTTTAAATCCATCGTTCCACTCAAATGCAATTAATTCAAAAGTAGCAAATCTGTTTTTAATTGTTAACTAAAAAGAAGAAAAAAGTTCTGCGGCTTCACTTGGAGTTTGCGCATTTAATAACATTTTTCGCAGGTCTACATCGCGAATGGCTGAAGTGAGGAGGGAGAGAATTTGCAGATATTCCGTCTGTTTGTCATCAGGGCCGCCAATCATAAAAATGAGGCGGACAGGAGCTTTATCGAGCGCATTCCACTCGAGCCCTTTTTTCCGTTGGATTCCAACGGCGATAAAGAAGTCGGGGAATTCTTGGAGCTTGGCATGGGGAATCGCAACTCCCATTCCAATCCCTGTCGAAACGAGTTTTTCTCTATGCAAAATCGCTCGCCGAAACGCTTCTTTATCGGGAAGCTTCCCCTCTTCATCAAGCCGTTCAATGAGCGCATCAATGGCATCGCTCTGTGTGTCGGCATCGAGGAAGATGATCAGCCGAGAATCCAAATAATCGGAGATTCTCATGTGTTCCTTTTTCTGGGTCTTAAATGGACTAAAGCGCGCCAGTATGGCCAAAACCACCCTCGCCGCGTTTGGTGGTTGAAAGAGCCTCCTGCCGAACAAACTCCGCTTGTACGACGGGGACTAGGACCAACTGGGCGATCCTCATTTTTGGAGTCACGATAAAGGGCTCTTTTCCATGGTTGATCAGGATCACCCCAATCTCTCCACGGTAATCAGCATCGATCGTACCGGGTGTATTCAATACAGTCACTTGATTTTTCAGCGCAAGGCCACTGCGGGGACGCACCTGAATCTCATATCCATCGGGTATAGAGACTTTAAGACCGGTAGGAATGAGTGCAGAGGATCCAGGAAGAATGATGACAGGCTCTGCAATTGCGGCCTTTGCATCGGCGCCAGATGCTTGGGGAGTCGCATATTGGGGGAGGAGCTCTTCCCCATCGACTAGGACAGGAACAGGAATTTTACGCATGATGAACTTCAGCCAGTTTCAGAAGCTCTTTTAATCGGTGGGGCATTTTTTTGGCAAGCTCGTTCTCTGGATCAAAGGAGCGTTCATTACCTGTTAAGAACTCAAGAAAGAAGGCAAGGCGCGCCTTTAACTCGGGTCGTTTCACAATGCAATCGACCATTCCCTTTTCCAATAAAAATTCCGATTTTTGGGCGCGGGGAGGCAATTTTTGGCCAATCGTCTGTTCCACAACCCGCGGTCCTGCAAAAGCGATCAGCGCATCGGGTTCGGCGATGATTATATCCCCTAAAGTCGCAAAGGAAGCGGTGACTCCGCCTGTTGTAGGATTCGTCAGCACCGAGAGATAGGGAAGCCCGTTTTCATGCAATTTTGCCAGCGCAGCCGATGTTTTGGCCATTTGCATCAAGGAAAGAATCGATTCTTGCATGCGGGCGCCGCCCGATGCGGAAACAATGACCACGGGGAGCTTTTTCTCGATTGCATATTCGATCAATCGGGTGAGTCTTTCTCCCACCACAGAGCCCATCGACCCCCCCATGAAACCAAAGTCGAGGATGGCGAGCGCTATCTCATTGCCCTGCAAGCGGCAAGTTCCAACGGCAATCGCATCGTCGCGGCCCGTTTTTGCCACCGCATCATCCAATCTCTTCCGGTATTTTTCCGTGTCGACAAACTGGAGCGCATCCACTGGCTTAACATCGGTGAATAACTCATGAAAAATTCCTTCATCGGCCAAAAGTTGAATTCGCTGCTTTAGCGATAAACGGTAATGATAGCCGCATTTCGGACAGCAATTTAGGTTTTGCCCCAACTCATTCGCATGGATCAGCTCAGAGCAGCCAGAACATTTGATCCAGCCGCTAAATCCATCTTTCTTGGTTGTTTGAACCTTAATTTTTGGTTTATTACGTGAAAATAATCCCATTACAATCCGAAATTAATTTAGCCCATTATAATAATATAAGGCCTGGGAATCAAGCTATTGCTTTGCTAAATCTTTCTTCAATATTTTTCCAATTAAAAATTTGCCATAACGCTTTGACGTAGTCAGCTCTAACATTCTTATACTGAAGGTAATAGGCATGTTCCCACACATCGACCCCAAAGATAGGAACCAACCCTTGCGTACTCAGCGGATCTTGATTGGCGCAGGTCGCCAAATCGAGCCGTTTCTGCCCTTTGTTATAGCCGAGCCAACCCCACCCTGATCCCTGTATCGCCGTCGTCGCATTATTAAATTTTTCTTTAAACACGTCCAAAGAGCCAAAGTCCCGCTCGATCATTTTAGCCAGCTCCCCCTTGGGTCCATGTCCCCCCTTCCCCACCGGAGCCAGAATCGTCCAGAAAATGCTATGGTTGATATGGCCGCCGCCGTTGAATTTAATCGCCTGCTGCTGCACGATCATCGAAGGGACATCATTGCGGCTCTCCGCTTCATGATATTTTTCCAGCGCCGCATTCAGATTCGTCACATAGCCCTTGTGGTGCTTTGTGTAGTGCAATTCCATGATCTCCGCCGAGATCACCGGCTCCAATGCATTGAAATCATAGGGCAGCTCAGGAAGCTGGTAGCTCGTCTTTTCCGACATAATGTCCTCTCCTCTCTAAAATCTGAACTATAATACCTTGTCGGATTGATTTGTCAATATCCTCCAAAGTTCATTTAAAAATGAGAGGCGGCGGATCATGCCCTTCTGTTGTTCCTTTATGATCACCCTTCCATCGGAGATAAGGGATTATTTCTTTTTAAAAAATTCATAGGTTTTGTACACTCCCTATCTTTTTAAGGAGTCTATATGAATCCAGCAACTGCTTCACAAGAACGTTCTGTCATTTCACAACAGCCTATAGGTCAATCAGCCCCAATACCACCCGTTACTTGGGGTCCATACATTGTGAAATGGGGCCTTCCTTACGTTTCTTTACTTGGGTATTTCATACTTGTTACGGTGCCAATAACCCTTCCGGTGAGCGTATTTACAGAAAAGCGATCTGATACTCTGGCGCGTTTGAAGATTATAGGGCAGGGTGCGATCACGGTTGCTGCCTCAACTGGAGTTGCAGTCGCTGCAAAAATTGCCGAAGCGGCAAAGACAGCCTGTTTTGATGGCTGGAATGAAGCTAAAAATAAGTTGCGCCAAGCGGTAGGGCCAGATGGCTTTATCCGGAATACGCTCATCCCTTTTGCAGGTTTGTGTAAAAGATTAGACATCGAAGAGGATAAACCTGTTTCGTGTTGTCCTTATACGACGGGCGTACCGAGAATCTTGACAGAAGGGTTGGATATTGCCAGAAAAGCATCCACCGGACAATCCGACGATCGGTATAATTGATTTGCAAGAAAAAGACCAACTTCATAGCTGAATACGCTCTAAGGGACATCACCAAGCCGGTTGGAGTGGCTGAACTTGATGATCTAAGCTATTTTTCTCGACAAAAACCGATTTTTGAATCACTCTGTCTATAGTTACGCTGCAACTTATGATTTGGTTTTCCTTTTTTCTTTCCTTGTTCACGATCTCACTGACTGCGGATATCCAGCCCCCTGCCACGTACATGGCTCCGAAAGAGCAGCTCTACTCTTACAAGAAAGGGAATGGGGCTGAAAAAGGCGCTTTCCCTACAAATAAAATCATGACTTTGAATGCCTGCATGCTCGACGGGGTTCTCCCTGTCAAATATGGGGGGATGACCCGGGCAGATAAGCGGGTCAAAAGATTAACAGATCTGATCAAAAAACAAGATCCAGATATTTATCTTGGACAAGAGATCACTTTAGCAAGCGGGACGCTCATTTACGATCAATTGAAAAGCGGCTATCCCCACTTCTGGATTGGGATGGGCATCAACGATGGAAACAGCGGGTTATTCGTCGCCTCGAAATACCCGATCATCAGCGAACCCAAATTCTTTCCTTTTCCTGAATCGATGCAAAGACCTGCAGATCGACGGATCATGGACCGAGGGTTTTTCTGCCTCGAAACCCCCAAATATTGGATTGCCACCTCCCATTTCGAAGGGGGCAGTCCCAAAGATGTCGGCGCCTTCCGCCGCGATGAATTGAAATTTGTCACACAGACCATGGATAAGATCTCAAATGGGAAGCCCTACATTCTGGCCGGCGATCTCAATATCACAAGGACGGGGGAACCCGATGATGAGTACTCCCAATCGGGGATTCAAGAATATTACTACGATTTCTATACCGAACATCACCCTCAATTCAATGCCGATACATTCACCAATACCAATCTCTTCACCGCAAGAGCCAACGGTCTTCCAGAACCTAAACTCGAGACGGATCGCAATGAAATCGACGACTACTTTCTTATCCGCAAGCCCTATCAAAAGCTCTTTAAAAACCTAAACGTCGTCATCAACCAAGAGACGTACAACCTCGATGAGCCGACTGAAAAAGCAATCACGGACCACCGAGCTTACATCGCCACATTTTCCATTTGAGTCCCTATGACAACTCAAAACCCACCCACCTTGATGATCGTTCCTGGATACGGAGACTCTGGTCCGAATCATTGGCAAACCCTTTGGGGAAAACAATTTCGGGACTCTGCCCGAGTCGTCCAGGAGGATTGGGAAAGAGCCTACCGCGATGAATGGATTGAAAAGCTGGATCAATTCATTGACATGACCCCCGGCCCAATCATTCTCATTGGGCATAGCCTCGGCTCCATGGCCATTGTCGAATGGGCCCATCAGAAGAAAAAGGGATTACCTAAAATTCAAGGGGCGATGCTCGTCGCCTACCCCGATCCAAATACAAAGGCTTTTCGCTCTCTTCATATCAAAGGGTTTGAAAAGCCTACCTTAGAAAAGCTCCCCTTTCGCAGTCTCTTTATCATCAGTTCCAATGATCCTTTCATCACTCTAGAAACTGGCCGCCGCTTTGCAAAAGCCTTGGGAAGCCAATTCATCGATATCGGGAAAAAAGGACACATCGGTTCTGATTCTAATTTAGGAGACTGGCCCGAGGGCAAAGAGCTGTTGAATCAATTGATTTCGCACTAGTTTTTCTTTTGAAATCCCTAGATGCGCCTCTCAACAAAAGAGGGACCACATTCTACTTACTGGTTTTTGCCGAGGCCGAAACACATCGCTTATCGCGTTGCGAACTGTATCGCCCGAGCAATGAAGTTCGGAATCGGGCCTGATGAAGCGCACGCTCCCATACCCAAGCAGTCCAGGCCGAGAGTTTAACATATGATCTATAGAGTGAATCTCATAATTCGTTGAGCTGAAAAGCCTTCTGATGGAGGCCCAAAAACCCTTTTTTTCGGCAACTAAAGTGTAATGGTATATGTCGCCTTTCTTTTTCCCTTGTTGTAGCCCAAAAATACATTCACTCCCCTTACCGTCATTTATGTATTTATCTACACTTGAATCTATTCTTATTAACATAGACATAATTTACAATCCTATTAATTGTTATTATAAACATTATATCAAAATTTTCACTAGAATGCAATTAATTCATTTAAAAACACAAACTACTTAAAATGAAAGGCTTAACGCTTCCATTGTAATTGGGCCGATGGGGGTGAGTTTTTTGTCTTTGGGCAGATGGCCATAGATGCGGAGGAATCCTTCCACTGTCGAGGGACTGGTGAAAATGATCTCGTCGAATGCGTTGAGATCGGGAACTGGCTCGGGTTTTTGGAAGTGGGTGTCGTAGAGGGGGAGGAGGAAGTGGTGAATGTTTTGCTGCTGGAGAAAGTGGGCGAGATGGGGGCGGGCGCGGCGGGAATGAGGGAGGAAGAGGAAAGTGGGGTGGAGTGTTTTGAGGAGGGCGATCACTCCTTCTTGAGTGGCTGCGGGGGCTAGGAGGGGCGTTGCGTTGCGCTGTTGGATGGCGCGGGCGGTGGCTTCGCCAATGGCGAGGATGATTTTGTTTTGGAGGGAAAGGGGCCAGTAGTGGACTGAAGTTTGGCTGGTGAAAATAACGTGGCTAAATTGGGGCCAGAGAGTGAGGGCTTGTTGATATTGGGGCG
>DATIHQ010000079.1:0-37663 GCA_035480535.1 Chlamydiales bacterium | reverse complement strand
GCCTTGGATGGTCGCATCGCTCCTCGTTGCTGCCTCCGGATTTGGCCAGCAGCAAGATAAAGGCTGCTGCCCAACACCCAAACCCAAGCCACAGTGCTGTGAGCCTGTGAAATGTGAAAAGGTTTGTCCTCCCGTGTGTTGTGTGACTCTAGTCCCAGCTTACAACCAATCTGCAGCGATTGATACTCGTTGCTCTTGGGATGTCTGGGTAGATGGCAGCTTCACATACTGGCAAGCCCTTCAAGACAATATGGAAATCGGGATTGCCGATAGCGAGACAGCAGCGCAACTATCTGCTAACACAACTGTAGATGGCCATATCATCAACACAAATTTCAAATATAAGCCTGGTTTCAAAGTAGGCGCAGGCATGAAATTTGATTACGATGATTGGGATGCTTATGCTGGATATACATGGTTCCGCAGTTCAGTACACACATCTTCTAATGGTCCTGCAAATGGGACTAGTCCAGTAACATTTGGCATGATCCTTCCAATGGTTGGGAAGCCTCGTACAATAGGTACTGCTGTATATGATACCGTATCGTCAAGATGGAAATGCAATATGGATTTCGTCGATGCGATCATGGGACGTTGGTACTATGTAGGCAGAAAGCTTACATTCCACCCCTACGCTGGTGCTAGAGGTGCTTGGATCCGTCAAAAATTCAATACAACCTACACTGTTGTTGACCCATTGTTCGCAACAAACCAAAGTACTACAGTTGGCGATAGCGACGTAACCCATCAGCAAAGCCATTCTTGGGCTGTGGGTCCAAAAATGGGGATTGATATCAACTGGATGCTCGGCGAAGGACTTAGGCTCTATAGCTGCGGATCTGGCGATATCCTCTTCACTCGCTACAATAAATCTAGCACTAAAGAAGTGCATACCGTTGGGACCACAATCACAACGACAGAAATTTCTCAGAAGAAAATCAATACGGTCAGAACCCACCTCGATATGGAAATGGGCCTTGGCTGGGGAACTTATCTCGATTGCAACAACTGGTATCTTGACCTGTCAGCAGGATATGGATTCCAAGTGTTCTTCGATCAGAACATGTTCCGCAACTTTGAAGATGATCTAATGCGCGGCAAGAGCTTGATGCCAAACGGCAACCTCTATGTGCATGGCATGACAGCTACAGTGGCACTCCACTTCTAGTCACTGGCTGATAAACAACGCTGATTCTACCAGGCTGGGAAACCCTCAGCCTGGTTTTTTATTTCTGAGCTCTTCGATCAAAACCGCAATCAGGCCCGTCCACCCATTCTGATGGGAAGCGCCCAGACCCCGTCCAGTGTCTCCATGAAAGTGCTCGTTAAAGAACAAACAGTCGTGAAAATGGGGATCTTTTTGGAATTTCTCCGTATCGCCAAAACAGGGGCGATTTCCTTGGGCTCCTTTTTTAAATAAGCTTAAAAGGCGCACCGCAAATGATTCCGCCATCTGATGCAGGGTCACAGGCTTTTCCTCTCCCACTTTCACCTTTAAATTGTCTTTGAACACGTCTCCTAAGCGAGAGAGCGTGTCGATGAGAAAATAATTAATGGGAAACCAGATGGGACCGCGCCAATTGGAATTACCCCCTTTAATTTTTTCCAATGCTTCACCAGGCTCATATCCCATCATATATCCATGCATTTCCGCTGGGTTCTTTTCATGAAACTTGGATAAGCTTCTTAACCCATATTCAGATCGGAATTCATTGGGATCCCAAATATTTTGTAAAAAACGCTCGATTTCATGGACCGTCAATAATCCAAAGAGATGCTTTGACCCTGTTTCATGGGGAATTTGTTGCACACATTTCGCTGTTAAAGAAGGGCGCTTCTCCGTCATCCATTGATAGGCTTCATAAAATTCTGGAAAGGTTTTGAGCTCCGCCTCATCCCACACATCGCAGGCGATAAAGGGGATGATGCCGACGATGGAGCGAACAGGAATTTTTTCCGAAGTGCCATCTGGATGGCGAAAATAGCTATAGAAAAAGCCATCTTCCTCATCCCACATGTCATAAGGGCGCCAATAGCTTTTCCGCATCGCCGCTGTCACATAGAGAAAGTGTTGAAAAAACTTAATTCCCAACCCTTCATAAATGGGGTTTTTCTTCGCCAACGTCAGTGCAATCCGCATTAAATTAAGACAAAGCAACGAGATCCAGCCAGACCCATCCGCCTGGTCGAGAAGGTATCCTGGAGGCAATTTTTGAGACCGATCGGTAAATCCAATATTATCCATCCCCAAAAATCCCCCTTCGAAGATGTTATTGCCAAGGCTGTCTACTTTATTGACCCACCAGGCAAAATTCAGAAGAAGCTTATGGAAACATTTTTCTAAGAAGTCATGATCTTCGCGGCCAAACTTTTTCTTCTCATATTCAAAGATCTTCAACACGGCCCAAGCTTGAATAGGGGGATTTACATCGCTGAATTCCCATTCATAGGCAGGAACAGCCCCATTGGGATGCTGAAATTGATCGAAGAGGAGGAGCCAAAGCTGATATTTGGCAAATTCAATGTCAATCAGCAGAAAAATGATCGAATGGAAAGTCAAATCCCAAGCGGCAAACCAGGGATATTCCCATTTATCCGGCATGGCAAATACGCGCATGGAGGTGATGTGCCGCCAATGGAAATTTCGGATCCATTTATGAGATTCTGGAGGAGGAGTATTGGGATTATCTCCCTGCAGCCAAGTGCTCACGTCGTAAATATAAATTTGCTTATTCCATATCATTCCCGCCAAAGCCTGCCTTTGGATCATTTTCTCTTCGGCAGTGGCGCTTTTCGGATGGATACCCTGATAGAACAGATCGGCTTCTTTCCTTCGCTCTTGGACCACTTTTTCCACACTTTGCAGCGCCCCTTTCATTTGGCGATCCGTCATGCGAAAATAAAGAACGGCGCTCTTTCCAGGGCCCACCTCGGGAAAGAAATAATGGATTCCCGCTTTTGTTCCATAAGGTTCAGGATTGACCGCCTCTTCTTCTTTATGAATCAAAAATCGATGAAAGGCATCTTTTACATAAGGCGAATCATTCGGTTCATCCCAAAGAGCCTTTTTATTCGTGTCATTATTTGTGAAAAGAGGTTTCCCCCCAGAAGGCCCATAGAGATAGCGGCGCCCTACATGATAGTCAAAAAGAAGAAATTTAGGAGAATTCAGGCTGGCATCATCGGCAATTAAGCAAAGATCTTCTCCATCACCAAGAGTAATGACAGGCTCTGCAAGCCGAACGGGTCCCCATGACCATTGATTGCGAAACCAAAATTGGGGGAGAATATGAAGCGGTGCAGCATCAGGCCCCCGGTTAATCGCCTCAATGCGAATGCAAATGTCTTCTGGATCTGCCTTTGCGTATTCCACAAAGATGTCAAAATAGCGATCTTCATGAAAAATGCCCGTATCCACCAGCTCAAATTCCCGATCCCGAGGCGTGCGGCTTTGATTTTCTTCCACAATCCGATCGTATGGATAGGCGCCCTGTGGATACTTATAGAGATACTTCAAATAGCTATGGGAAGGAGTCGCATCGAGATAATAGTAATATTCCTTTACATCCTCGCCATGGTTTCCTTCCCAGGCATTTAGGCCGAAAAGACGCTCTTTCAATATAGAATCTTGGCCATTCCAGAAAGCGGGAGAAAAGAGCAGCACCTGAAACCGATCGGAAAAACCGGCCAATCCATCTTCGCAGCGCCTAAACGCTCTTTGCCGAGCGTGATCGTGGGGAAAATAATTCCAAGCATCCCCATTTGCGCTGTAATCTTCTCTTACGCTTCCCCAACCCCGTTCTGCCACATAGGGACCCCATTTATCCCAAACGGGAACAGGTCCCATATACATTTTGTCGCTGTGTTGCCTCAGCCTCTCTACTTCAGAATTCATTTTGCCGCCGCATAGCTGGCAGCGCCAAGAAGAGCTGCATTGTCATTTAAAATGACCCAGATGGGGATAGACTCAAGTAACGATTTAAACCGCCCCTTTTCAACAAATGAGGAAATAAAAGCTCCCTGTTTCATTTTTTCAGTCAAATGAGGCGCTATCCCACCTCCGACGTACAGCCCTCCGAGAGAGAGAAATTTCAAAGCGAGATTGCCTGCTTCTGCGCCATAAAGAGATAAAAACCAATCTAGAGCATGAGCGCAAGCGGCATCTTTCTTTAAACGGCCCCATTCTGAAATCACTGTCGAAGGATCGCGCTGCTTCATCTCCATTTGCACTTGTTTTGATCCCTTTTCAAGATCGCTTTCAATCAAAAACTGATAAATGGAATGAAGACCCGGCCCCGAAATCACCCGTTCATAAGAAACATGGGGATGCTGCTTCTTTAAATAGAGAAAAAGAGCGATCTCTTTTTCATTGCGGGGGGCAAAATCGGCATGGCCTCCCTCGCAGGCAAAGGGATGATGCTCTTTTCCATCCCAAAAAAGCCCCGCCTCGCCGAGTCCGGTTCCCGCCGCGATCAAGGCCTGGTTTCCCTTTTGTTTTGGGTTGCCCGCCTGAAGTAAATAGAGCTCATTGGGCTTGAGAACTTTCACTCCGTAAGCATTTGCCTCAAGATCATTCAAAAGATGAACTGAGGGGATTTGAAGGGCCTTGCTTAACTGCGCGGCATCGACAATCCAAGGAAGATTCGTCGCTTTGCAAACCCCTTCCATCACTGGCCCCGCGACGCCAAAGCAAGCCTTGCCCACTTTGTTTCCCTGCAGATATTCTCGAACAATCGCCTCAAGTCCCGAATAATGTTGGCTTGAAAATTTTTGTTCCGGCACAACCGCTCGCCCCTTCTCAAACAAGGCCAGCCGCGTGTGAGTCCCTCCAATATCGCCAGCTAATATCATTCAGTCCCTTTTTGCTCATTCAATCATTTTTCAGCCTTGACGAGAAGAAAAATTGATTTCATGCTATTGAAATATTCTTACCTAGGAGGAATTGCATGAGTCAGCAACCAGATGCGGGAAAAAAGAAAGCTCTCGAGCTTGCTATTTCCCATATTCAAAAACAATTCGGCGAAGGCGCGATCATGGCGCTTGGCAAACATTCATCCACGCATGGCCTGAGTGTGATTAAGACAGGGGCGATTGCCCTCGACGTAGCGCTTGGCATCGGCGGCGTACCCCGCGGGCGCATAGTCGAAATTTTCGGCCCTGAATCATCGGGTAAATCGACCCTAGCGACTCATATTGTCGCCAACGCGCAAAAAAATGGGGGCCTTGCAGCCTACATCGATGCAGAGCATGCGCTCGATCCCTCTTATGCCGCAAAAATCGGCGTCAACATCAACGACTTGATGATCTCCCAGCCAGATAATGGAGAAGAAGCGCTCAATATCGCAGAAATGCTCGCCCGCTCCAATGCTATCGACGTCATCGTCATCGACTCTGTGGCTGCTCTCGTTCCAAAATCGGAACTTGAAGGGGAAATCGGCGATCAGTTTATGGGACTCCAAGCGCGCATGATGTCCCAAGCGCTCCGCAAATTGACGGCCACTCTTTCCCGCAGCAATACCTGCGCGATTTTCATCAACCAGATCCGTGAGAAAATCGGCGTGATGTTTGGCAATCCAGAGACAACAACAGGCGGCCGCGCGCTCAAATTCTATGCTTCGATCCGCCTCGATATCCGCCGCATTGGTGGGATCAAAACTGCCGAAAATGCGAATGATATCGGCTCTCGCGTGAAAGTGAAGGTCGTAAAAAACAAATGCGCGCCCCCTTTCCAATCCGCCGAAATGGATATCTTGTTCAATGAGGGAATTTCTCACATCGGCTCTTTGATCGATGTGGGCGTTGAGGCAGGAATCATTGAGAAAAAAGGAACCTGGTTTAGCTACGGAACGCATCGCCTGGGACAGGGGCGTGAAGCCGTGCGCGAAGAGCTAAAAGCGAATCATAAAGTGGCCGATGAGATTGAAAAAGCAATCCACGCCAAAATCGCTGCAGGAGTCCCTAAAAAAGCAGAAGCTCTCGCCGAAGTATAAAATCTACACAGGCTGCGGCGCCAAACGCCGCAGCCATTCCACAACTTCCTGAAACGATTTCGTCCAAAGCTTCAACTCTTTCAAACAAAGAATAAAGGAAGCCACTTCCTCTTCAAACAAGCGAGCAGCTCCTTCCGCCCCACATGCAGAAGCGATATTCATCTCATTCCCATCTTGCTGCCGATCTTGCAAATCATCTGCGATTTGGAAGGCCATTCCCAAATGATAGGCGCATTTGCGCACCTTTTCCAACAAATCGCAGCTCCCCCCGCCAAAAAGCCAGCCAAAGACAAAAGAGATCTCAAAAAGAGTGACCGTTTTCTGAAAAATGATCTTTCGGATCGTCTCCAAACTTGCATCGGGCGGATAGAGATCGAGAAATTGCCCATTCGTCGCGCCTTTGATCCCAGCGCATCGCGTAGCCGCTTCCAAGCAAAGAACAGCAATTGCATCAGCCTTGGAGGAAGCTTTCATTTTCCCGCTATTTCGATGAATCCCCCCATACCCAGCCGCGATCAACGTATAACTGGCCAAAATTGCTACACTTTCTCCGAAAACTTTATGAAGTGAGGGACGATTTCTCCTCAGATCATCGTCATCCATGCAGGGGAGATCATCTGCGATTAACGAGGCGGTATGAAAAAATTCGACGCTCAATGCAGCGGGAAAAACATCAAATCCCAATCCAAGCGCATCGGCGATCATCAGAACGAGAATGGGACGCAGACGCTTTCCCCCATTTGTCAGCGCATATTCACACGCATCGCGCAGGCGATTCTTTTCCCCCATTTCTTCAATAAAGAGGCGGAGTTCCCGTTCAATTTGGGTGCGAAATGTCTCGATCGACATATTATTTTCCGATTTGCTCCAAGAGTTTTGCCATCACGGCACCTTCTTTCTTCACCTCGCTCCCAGCGGGAATCCACCCTTTTAAATTCAGCAATGGGTAAGAAACGCTTCCCCGCCCCACCAAAGTCCCAGGATTGAGCACGCAATTGCAGCCGATTTGCGACCGATCTCCAATGATCGCCCCCAACTTCTTTAACCCCGTCTTATGCGATTTCCCCTCATACCGAACTCTCACTTCGCGCCGATCCAGCCGCAAATTGGCGCATTTGACTCCGGCCCCCAAATTCACCCAGTTCCCTAAAATCGAATCGCCCACATAAACAAAGTGAGTGGCATGCGCGTGATCCAGTAAAATTGAATTCTTAATCTCAGCGCTATGGCCAATGACGCAACCATCGCCGCAAATCACCCCTTCCCGAATATAAGCTCCGTGGCGAATGATGCAATTTTTCCCAATGATGCAGGGCCCCTGAATCAAGACTCCCGGCTCAACAACCGTCCCTTTTCCAATCGAAACCAATTCCCCTCTCTCAAGAAAAACCCCTTCAGGAATCTTTATTTCAATCTGACAGCGATTCTCCCTCTTCAAATAATCGCTTAACTCTAGGAGCGCTGACCAAACAGGTCCTCCCTCCTTCCAAAGGGAGCGATGCGCATAAGACTCTAAAGAAAAAAAAGACTGGATCATAAACACCGATTATACCAATACCCGCTCTTCTTGCCACCTCAAAGAATATAGATATTTATATATATAGAAATATCCTCTTCTTCAGTTCTTGTGGAAATGTTGATAGAATCGAAGACCTAACTATGAAAAAAAATTGTTCACAACTTGTCGATACCTGTTCACAACCACCCCCCTTATCAACAATCGACAACTTTTGAACAACCCATGAACACACTTATGAACAATTGTCCCCACTTCTCTCTTTGCTCCGGCTGCGAGCTCGGCGAAAACATCTTCCATCCCCCCATTTGGGACGAGATCCAAGACTTTTTCAACCACAAAATCACCCTCATCGCCGACCAATTTGCCCACACCCGTTATAAAGCCAAGCTCGCCGTTCGCCCTGGCCCCGCCATCGGCCTCTTCAAAAAGAACACTCACGAAGTCCTCTCCATTCCCCACTGCCACACCCACCACCCCGCCATCAACCGCGCAGTCGCCCTTATCAAGCAAGCTCTCGCCATCCACCCAATCGCCCCCTACCAGGAAAATCCCCCCTCAGGCCTCCTCCGCTACATCCAACTCTTTGTCGACCGCGCCACCCACAAAATCCAACTCGTCCTCATCCTCAACCACCAAACCCACCTCCAAGACTTCTGCCGCACCCTCCTCCAACACGACCTCTGGCACTCCATCTGGCTTAACTTTCACCCCGACCCCACCAACCGCATCCTCGGCGACCAATGGCAGCTCATCCACGGCGAGCCCTTCCTCTGGCAAACCCTCAACAACACCCCCATCGCCTTCCATCCCGGCGCCTTTTCTCAAGCCCACCTCCCCCTCTTCGAGAAAATGATCCAAAAGATCGCCACCTGGATCCCTCCCAACGAACCCCTTCTCGAACTCTATGCAGGCGTCGGCGCCATCGCCCTATCGCTGCCCAACCCCGCCACTCTCATCGAAAACAACCCCTTCGCCCACCTCTCCTTCCTCGAAACTCTCAAACAACTCCCTCAGCACGAGCAAAAGCGCTACACCTACCATTGCATCAACGCCAATTGCGCCCCCATTCCAGACAACAGCCTCATCCTTGTCGACCCGCCCCGAAAAGGGCTTGAGAAAACCATCCTCGAAAAACTATGCGCGCTCACCCATTCTCGCCTCATCTACATCAGTTGTGGATTTGAAAGCTTCAAGCGCGACTGCGAACGGCTCCAAAAAGCAGGCTGGACCATCCAAGATACGCAAGCCTATCTCTTATTTCCGGGAACTAATCACGTAGAAATCGTCGCCTTATTGCAAAAAGTCTAATTTTTGCGGAAACTCAGCCATTCGGCTACGAATCTCGCCAAGAACGCGGTTTTCTCTTTCTAAAGAGTTCTTAAGGCTTTGTTTTTTGAGAGGCGAAAAGTAAAAACATTGCAACCTTCGATGTCCATCATCGGCGAGTATTTCATCGGCGCTAGGTTTTGGCCCCTCTGCCCATTTTAGGATTCCACGCAGAAGTTCTGCGGCTGCCTTTACAGATGCAGCAAGAGTTGCGAGTTTTTTGGAATTATAGCTATTTAGATGTTGTTGAATCTCAGTCGGAGAAGGATGGGCAAAATCGATTCGACCATCAAAACTCAAGTAGTTCGCAGGTTTATTATAAGCAGAAACGAAACCAGCCATTGAAACCTCCTTTTCAAAATTTTTTGGTTATCAACCCTATCATCCCCGTCTCATTTTACGCCACGAAATTGCCTATGGAAATTACCCACGACAAAAGCATCTCCTTGCCGGCGCCGGCAAGATGAGTTTTGTCAGAAGCTCAAGCTGCAGGCCAAGCCGATCTACGTCCGAGATTCTATGGCCATTTTAGGAATATATACCGAAGCTCTTCCTCAAATCCGAGTTTTTTAGCTACTGAGGCGGAAGCGGGGTTGGTTTGATTGCAACTCCAAAAGGGTTCAAGATCATGGGCATAGCAGTAATCCAGCATGAAGGCACAAACAATGGTTCCCAAGTTTTTCCCTCGATAATTTTCATCTGTAAAAACTCCAATCTCAGCCTTTCCCGTGGAGATTAAAGCGTGTGATTCACTGACCACGCATCCATTTTCGTCTGACAAACAAAATCCCACTGTCTGATCAAAAAATCGTTTTTCATCGCCATAAAAACTAAGAAGAATAGGCTGCCATTTACATTGATCGAAGTTTTTCTTTTCAATTTTGCTAATATTGTATTCAGGAGGCAGTTGACTTTTCCACTCATGTACCTTAACCAAACTTTTAGCTCTTCGGAACTGAATTCGGTCAACAGGAGTAAACCCTTCTTTCTCAAAAAACGGCCTGTATTTCCAACCAGTCGGACATGCTAAACACACTTTAGGAAGCGTCTTCAAATAAGCGGATACTGTTTGCAATGAAACTTGATCCAATTCACCACCCAAAAATGTGTAGGAAGCTGGGTTATAAACTAGGACAAAAGAAGGATTTATTTTACTATCGGTTAAAACGTTACCGGCCCCTCTCTTTTCGAGAATTAGGTAAAGCATTGGATTATTGATCTGAAAATCTTTAAAAGGGGGCCATGCGATTTTATACTCATCAGGTTCGAGCAATTCAAGGAGGCATGAGGATTCGAGCATAAAAGGGGTGGTTTTTTCAGCTGCAAGAATAAAGCGCATACAAGTAATCGTTAGCAGAAGAAAAAATTTTAACATGTTTCTAAACATCGTTGAGATCCTGATAAAAAAAATCTGGGTGATAGGATTTGAACCTACGACCTCTTGCACCCCATGCAAACGCGCTAGCCAAGCTGCGCTACACCCAGATAATCGGCGCCGACGGCGGCAATGCCCTCAAATTGAAAATCAGCTTTTTTAAACTCTTTCACCCCATGCCGAGCGCATTCTTCAACAATCTTTTCCAGAGAGTCCCCTGGATGCAGCTCAAGCGCGCTGATGTCGACAGAAATGGAGGCGGAGAAAACGACCCCGTTGCGGAGCCCCTTTACTTTAAAATTTGCATAGATCGAGTCTTTCTTGCGGGTCACGTTCGTAAATCGAATGACGTTATTCTCAGCCAAATTTTTCAAGGGGAACTCCAGTAAAAGGGTAAATGGTAGACCCTCTCAATTCTTTCTGTCAATATACGAGTTCCAAAAAAACTCATTGGCTGCTAACCTTTCCCCATTATGGCGCTTCTAGCTGAAAAAACTGCTTACATGGATGCCTCTTGGCTTGGCCTGCTTCAAGAAGAGTTTGAAAAGCCCTACATGAAGCAATTGGAGGCCTTTCTAGCGGGGGAATATGCCTCCAAGGTGGAGGTTTACCCCCCGTTTGAGCTGATCTTTAATGCTTTTTGCCAAACGCCGTTTGATCAGGTTAAAGTGGTCATCATGGGGCAAGACCCCTATCACGGACCCGGCCAGGCGCAGGGACTCTCTTTCAGCGTGCCGAAGGGCGTTCCGCAGCCGCCATCGCTGCAAAATATTTTTAAAGAGCTCAAAGATGACTTAGGAATCGAGCCCCCCAAACATGGGTGTTTAAGCGATTGGGCCAAACAAGGGGTGCTTCTTTTGAATGCAACGCTGACTGTGAGGGCCAATGAGCCCAAATCCCACCATGGAAAAGGGTGGGAGATCTTTACCGACCGGGTGGTGCAGCTTCTTTGCGCTCGCAAAAAACCGATCGCCTTTCTCCTCTGGGGAAAATCAGCACTGGAGAAATTTCAACACATTGAATCGTGCGCAGCCGCTTCGCAACACCTCGCTTTAACGGCGCCCCACCCCTCTCCTCTCTCGGCCTATTCGGGATTTTTAGGCTGCCGCCACTTTTCAAAGGTGAATGAGTTTCTGAAAAAGATCGGGGAAAAGCCCATCCAATGGAAGATCGACTGACATTATGCATAAAAAAAAGCTCTCTCTCTCGGCCATCTTCTTTACGTTCTTTATCGATAACTTAAGTTGGTCGATTGTTTTTCCCATTTTCGCGCCTTATTTTCTCGATCCAGCTAATTTCTCTCACACTCTTTCAGAAGCCACCCGGACGACTCTCTTGGGTTTTTTCCTCATGGCATTCTCTTTTGGACAATTTTTGGGAGCGCCCCTAATCGGGGAATATGCAGATCGCCACGGCCGAAAAAAAGCCCTGCTCTTAAGCGTATTCTTCACCTTCATTGGGCTTGGGTTAAGCGCCTGGAGCATGCAGATCCAGAATTTATATTTGCTTTTTGTGGGACGCCTCATCACGGGTCTTTTTGCAAGCAACATGTCGATCTGCCTTGCCTGCGTGAGCGATTTAAGCGATGGGAAAAATAAGGCGAAAAATTTTGGCTATCTTTCAGTGATTGCGGGACTTTCCTTTATCTTAGGAGCGTTTGTCGGAGGAAAGCTATCCGATTCCACTATCTATTCTTCCTTCACCCCCAATCTTCCTCTCTGGATCGCGTCCGCATTGAGTCTCTTTAACTTTCTTTTCATTATTTTTGGGTTCACAGAGACCTTTGAAACACATCCAGACGTCCAGTTTAATTTTTTCGAATCTTTCGGCCACATCAAAACGGCTCTGAAAACAGAAAAAATCAAGCGGATTTACGGCGTCTATTTCTTATTCCTCTTCGCATGGACCATTCTCTTTCAATTCACTCCCGTCCTCGTTGTCGAAGACTTCCTGTTTACCAATTCCGATATTGGCGATTTAGCCCTATACATGGGAATTTGTTGGGCCATTGGATCAGGCTATTTAAATAAAATGCTCGTCCACTATTTCCCCCCGCTGCGAGTCCTTGAATTTTGCCTCATTGCGTTCACCGCTTTTTGCGGGCTTGTTATTTTCCCCACACACATTTATGGCGTTATCTCAGTCCTAGGAATTTGTGTAATGATAGGAGGTCTAGCCTGGCCTCTTTGCACCAGTTTGATTTCCGATACGGCTCCTCGCGAAATGCAGGGAAAAATTCTGGGCATCAGCCAATCGATCCAATCGTTAGCGATGGCGATCGCTCCAGTCATTGGGGGCATTGCCTTTCACGCCTCTTCTTCTCTTCCCTTTTTACTTGGCGCAGGAGCCAGCCTGATTGCGGTCATTCTCTATTTTACCTTGAAAGATCGCTGAGTGAATAGAAGAGGGCTTCAAAGAGGTTGAATAGGGCTTTCTTTCGAGTCTTCGTTCGTAGGAATCAGTTCGATTTCAAGCGCTTCCAAGTCTTCTTGGGTGGCTTGGATTTTTTCGGGTGTTCGCGTGATCACGATTAGTGAAGAGGTCGTGATATTCGTCATTCTATCTCCATATTTTTGGATGCTGCTGATGGTCGCCGAGTCAATTACACCTAAGACCGCTTTGATTCGAGGCTGAAAACCAGAGATGGGAATCTCTTGGATGACCAATCGGTTTCCAACAAGAAGTGCAAGATACCGGATCGCTTTCTCGATCGGGTAATGTTTCAAGAAACTATCTATGAATATCTTGTCGATATAGAGAGAGCCATTTTCATTAAGGGCCCCTAAGAATCTCTGCAGATGAGGGAAAAAGTTATGGGCGACATCTTTTTTCAGCTCATCTGAAAAAGCGTTACCAAATGCCATGGTAGCAACCATTGCGTCGAATTTCTCTTCATTTCTGAAGTGAGATATCCTGATATCAAAATCCCTGATTTCGATCTTTTCGGGGGAGATCTTGAGGAGCATCCGTTCTGGGGATCCAACCCCTGCCAGCATATTGGCCGCATTTGCCGGTTTGATAGCCTTTTCCGCTAAAACCTTTTTCATCGAGTCGAATAGTTTTTGATACGTTCTATTTGGTTTAAAATTCTGAGAATCTCTCACTGCATAATGGCGGAGCATGTATGGGTCATAGGCGGCAAACTTACACTTATGGAATTGCTGTTCCATGAGTTTCAGGGCATGCGGGTCATTGTCCAACAATAAGAATGTTCCATTGGGAAAGAGAGAATAAATTTCGGCGAATTGGGGCGAAAAAAGAGGGGCATTTTCTTCTTCCACAAGGCCTGGCCCCACGATGCAGATTTTGCTATCCTTTTTGAGACGATTCGAAAGATCTTTCAATAGGTGGGGATAACGGAGGGGAGCGGACGTCAAACCGGCGCCTTTGCCTATAACCTCCCTTTGTGTCATTTCTAAATCGAGCAAGAGTGGTTTCTTCAGACCGACTCGATGAAACTGGAAGCACCAGGGATCGAGATACAGCACTTTTGCGTCCTTAAAACGCTCCCGGGCTTGTTTGATATCCTCTTCCTGAGGTTCCACTCTCTTTATTCCGAGAAGACCGAGTGCTCTAGCTTCCTCTTCAACTATTGCAACACTCGTGAGATATACTTTAAGCCTATCGTCTATTCTAGAATCGGAACACGATTGAATGGCGATTCCTTGATCTGCCGAAAGAGAAAGACGGGCAGATTCGACATCTTTAGATTGGTTCCCAAAATTGAACATATAATCTCTGGCGATTCCCTCAATAATGTAGAGAACTTTAGGGGGGATGGGGGCATCAGCAGGCGTTAAAGTTTTATTTGAAATCGGAAGTTTTTCCGCATCCTCACGAGCCGAGAAATCTTCTTTGATAAATTGTAGAGAGTATTTTGGTATAATATTTGTCATAATTAGGATTTATTATACTGCTTTTTCTATTAGAATTAAATAGCAAAAAGCATGTAAGAAAGTTTTTAAAAACGATCGTCAAGGTAGCTGGGATCTTCCTTTTTACCTTGAAAGATCGCTGAGTTTCTCTTACTCTCTAAATTATGCGTGAATGGATCGATGAATTGTCCGATTGGATGCAGAAAAGAGAAAAAATCGCCCATCCTCTATCGGATTTAGAAGAAGAGGTGAATCAAGCAGCGCTAGAAACCGATTCACTGTTGCAAGCTTCCGATCAATTGCAATCGGTCTATTCTCAACTCTTAGGAAAGGTCGATCATGTCAGTTCTAAATGAAAAGAAGATCACCATCCATCTGCCTCGGATCACTTGGAAATCGCTACTGACTCTCCGCGCTGGACTAGTGTTCACGCTTCTGACGGCAATGGCCCTTTTTATCTATTGGTTTCAAGCCATCCGCCCCTTCCTCTGGATATCTTCAGCGCATGTGAATGCATTCTCTTCTCAAATCAGCGCTGAGAGAAGTGGAAAAATCATTGAAATGGGACCTGAAGAAGGAGAAATGATTCACAAAGGAGCACCTCTTTTTATCCTGGATAATGACTCCATTTTAGCTACGCAAAAACAGATTCAGGCTTCCATCCATTCTCTCAATCAACAGGTTCAAGTAGAAAAAGCCAGGATGGAAAAAGCGATGCAAGATTATCTGTCTGCAAGTACAGAATTGGATATGGGAATTGGATCTCAAGAAATGGTGAATCGCCACTTATCCACTCTTGAAGAGGCGCAAATTAAGTCGGAAGAAGCCACTTTGCAAATCAACCAATTCAATCGGGAACTTTCTGACTTGGATGAACAGATCAAAGAGATGAAATTTTCCGCTCCCTTTGATGCCATTGTTCTAAAAAAATCGAAAAATCCCGGCGAATTGATCTCCCAAGGCGATCCCATTTATTTTCTATCCGATCCACGCCAAATTTGGATTGAAGCAGAAATTCCTGAGAAAGAATTAGGTCAAATTGCCATAGGAACACCTGCCAAAGTTCGCCTTCCCGCCTATCCAAAAAAAGAATGGCAAGGCAAAGTCGCATTCATCAGCCCTGCAACGGTATCCAAGATTTCTTCCCTTCCCTTTATAAGTCAAAATGAGCATGTAACGATCAAAATTTCACTTGAAAAACAGGAAGTTTCCCTAATGCCTGGGCTTTCTGCTGAAGTTGGCTTGAAAGTTCATTGAGACTCACCTATACTCCCTTCCATGCAACTGCCCGAAGAACTTCAATTAGCCATTGATGAACTCGTTCAAAATATCCCTTCCCTCCGAAAAGCACAGGAAGATTTAACCCGCAACTATAGGACGGCCCCCTCTTCCACTTCGATCTTTAAGAATGATTCCCAGAAGTTGGCCTATCTCGCCACCCGCATGCCTGCCACTTACTCGGCCATCCGCCATGTTCTTCAAAGGATCCAGATCCCCTGCCGCCGTCTTCTCGACCTAGGCGCAGGCCCAGGAACGGCTTCTTGGGCAGCTCTAGAGCACTTTCCCGACCTGGAAGAAATCACTCTCATCGAGCAAAGCCATGAAGCCATCGCTCTCGGCCAAAAGCTCTCTCATAAGTGGTCGATAAAAGCTCAATGGATTCAGCAATCACTCGAAACCCTCACCGTTTTTCCTTCCGCCGATCTAGCGATTCTCTCCTACGTTCTCAACGAAACAAAAAATCCTGAAGCCCTCATCGACCACTGTTGGAATTCCCCAATTTCAACCCTTGCCATCATCGAGCCAGGCACGCCAAAAGGTTTTGCTCTCATTCGCACCCTGCGGCAAAAACTCATTGAAAAAGGGGCCCATATCCTTGCTCCCTGTCCCCACGCTCTCACCTGCCCCATTCAAAATGCAGATTGGTGCCATTTCTCCGCCCGCATCGAGCGGACCCGCCTCCATCGCCTTTTAAAAGGGGGCGCGCTAGGTCATGAAGATGAAAAGTTCTCCTATCTCGTCGTTTCCAAAATCCCCCAGTCCCCACCCCCGTCTCGAATCGTCCGCCATCCCCAAAAGCACTCCGGTCACGTTCGCCTCTCTCTTTGCACTCAAGAAGGCACTTTAAAAGAAAAAGTAGTCACCCGCAGTGATAAAAATTCCTATCGGCAAGCTAGAGATTCCGAATGGGGCGACCAAATGTAAAGCGCGCAATACAAAACCCCAAAAACCGAGGCGATTTTCGGGGGCCCCAATTCAAATGTAAAGCGCGCTTTACATTACGTTTTGGAGTCTTTTATTGCCCCAAATGGTATACTACATCCGGGGTAGGGTAGATTATGGATTATTTAATGAGAAATCGAATTAAGATTAATTTTGATTTGAAAAAGAAGGCATTTAAAATATCTTTGCCTATTTTTTCATCCCGCGAAGAGCTTCCCGGGAATATTGTCCAATATGTAGAAGCTAGAAAGAGTCACACATTTAAACCGCATACAACATTTTTTACCCTTGAAGAAGGGAAAGTGCATCTCATTCAAGAAATCCCTTTTCAGTGGGGATTTCAACCCACATTTCGCCACCAGGTCTATCATTTTTGGCAAATGAGCAAACGGTTGCATCGGATGTTTTCTGAAATGAATACAGAACAGAATATTCAGGATGCACTCTATCTTGACTCTGATTTTCAAGAGTGACACAATCTCCACTTGCAAATATGCAGGTGGGTTATGGCATTTCGCGGTTCTTATGTAGCTCTCATCACTCCTTTTCAGAAAAATGGCCGAGTCGATTGGAAAACTCTGGAAAAACTCATCGAATGGCACATTGCCTCGGGAACGGATGGAATTGTCTGCTGCGCCTCTACGGGAGAAGGAGCCACACTCAGCGAATCGGAAAGAAAAAAAGTGGCGGAAGTTTGCATTCGAGTATCGGCTCGACGTGTCCCAGTGATTGCATCCACAGGTCTCAATGATACGCGAAAAACTGTCAAGGCCACTGAAGAGGCGCAAAAACTCGGCGCTGATGGTTGTTTAGTCGTCACTCCTTATTACAACAGGCCCACTCCCAGAGGTTGCGTTCTTCATTTTCAAGAGGTCGCAAAAGTGGGTTTGCCCCTGATTCTCTATCACAATCCTTGCCGCGCTGTTGTTCGCCTAAGTGCCGAAACCATCGTCCAAATCAGTCAAATCCCCAATGTTGTGGGGCTGAAAGATGCAGCCCAAGACATTGAGCTCATTCGGAAAATTCGAAAAATGGCCCCTCAATTTTCCATTTTTTCTGGCGATGATGATTGCACCTTTTCCATCCTTCAAGAAGGAGGTTCTGGGGTGATTTCTGTGATCTGCAATCTCATTCCGGCAGGATGGACCAAAATGATCCATCTATCCCTTAAAGGGGAATGGGAAAGGGCTAAAATCCTCGCCGATAGATATATGCCCCTTTGCAAGGCCCATTTCCTTGAAACGAACCCCCAATGCATTAAATTTGCCCTCTCCTGGGTAGGCAAGTGCCAATCGACCCTTCGCCTCCCCCTAGTGGAACCATTGGAAACCACCCAAAAACAGATCAAAGCAGCCATCTTTACCTGCACCGCCTGCCCCCAATATACACCCTCCCTACCCCGGGTGAGAGTTCTTATCCCGAAAAAGAGCCTATCCCATTAAGTATATATTGTTCTTATCCCGTAATTATAGTATTATTTAATAAAATTATAATTTGATTTTAAACATTATTATATATATAATATTTGTTAAAAAAGGATAAATTATGTCATCGTTTGCAGTCCCTAATTTAGCGGCCTTTTCCGCAAATACACCTGTTGCCGCCCCAACCCCTTCTCCAATAGGAACGCCTGCTCGCCCTGCCAATTTGAGAGCCATGTTGTTATCTCTACCGCTCGATGCTGTACCACGTAAAATATCATTTAATAAAGAGTCCAGCGGACCGGAGGAACAGGAATCCCCGCTTGCTTTAACCCATTCTTTGACCTCCCGGTCCAAAGTCCACCCTTCCGCACCAACAGTTTCTAAGCCTGTAACACAAAAGCCCTCTACTCAGCTTCAAACATTTGGATTTCCTGAGGAACAAAAAACAGCGAAAATATTTGATCGGACAGTACGAGATCCAAGAAGAGGGCTCACTCGATCGCGCGGAACTCCTTTAGCTAGATCTAATGGTCTTTCTCCCCAACCAAATCTGTTAACACCCACTGCAGCAAGATATCAAAAAGGCCTAAGCCGCGCTTTAGACAATGCCCCTAATGAGCGCATTTTTGCTTCCCAGGTGGGAGCTACTCATAAAGGACCTCCCATTTTAAAACCTTTAAGCCTTCCTCAGAAACCCGTTACTGTTCTCGATGCTCTTTGGCCAAGCCAGGAGAATGAAGATTATCATTTGCTCGATAGTTCAAAAGAGGGTTGTTTAGCGGTGATCATGTCCGATGGACTTTACATTAAAAGTAAAAATGGCGAAGAATCTTTCGGTGACTACAATAGCGATCAGAATGTCGCTACATCTGTCGCTTTTGACCCCGCACAACCAAATAATTTGATCGTTGGAACTAAAAATGGACGCGTGGATTATTGGAATATCAGGACAAAGAAAAAGATTTTTAGCACAGAACTTTCAGCACGTGCTGGAGAAGTGAATGTAGTTTACTCTAGCAAGGGCCATATTTATGCGGGAACTTCCACTGGGCGGCTTTATGAACTGACCCAAGAGGGGAAAGCGACCCAAAAGGGACATCCATTTAAAGGAAAAGTTTCTGCTTTGACAGCGTCTCCCAATGGGCAATATCTTCTTGCAACAGGCCAAAATGATGCCCGCAATTTCACTGCCCATCTTTATAAATTTGATGCGAATTCTGCTTCTTATCAACCTTATGATGAAATACGGATGAAAGGCAGCACAGTTGGTTTAAGAGCTATGGCCTTTTCACCAGATGGACAATATTTCTCTCTGGGAACAGCAGACTCTACATTTTCCGGCTCTATTTTGATCTACAAAATTGAGAATGGAATCGCGAAAGTATTGGAAAGAACTCTTGATTCCTCAATTACAAATCTTTTTTGGCCCAACAGAAATACGATTCTCACAACTCATAGAGACGGAACGATCCAATCCCAGTTAACCGATCTAGATGACATGATCACTTCCGATCTGGTTGGGGGTCATAATGAAACAATCCCTTTTGCTACTTTAACTACCTCTGATCAGGGAACAACACTCGTCACGGCCTCATCAGAAGGTGTAAAAATTTGGAACATGGGAAGACCTCAAAAAACAAATAAGCCGCCGACCCAAAACCTGTTTGTACAGGGAATTAGATAATTATGGCTACACCAAGTCCATCCGTACTTTACAGTGCTCTTAATATCGTTCAACCGCGGATTTTGCCCCGCCGTCTCGATTTTGATCGGCAAGCCGCTGACAAGGCTGCGCAGGTGTATTTACAAAAGGTGGAGACGCAGGAGGCGCGTGTAATAGAAAAGTTCCGCGCTGAAGAAGAAAAGACTCCAGAGAGAATCCCATCAGATGTAGGAAGTCGTTCTCAGCCCCGAATCAATTCGTTAGCAAGAGAGATCTATCATCTGCCTGTGAGTAAAGAGATCCCTTCGCTTCATACAAGAAACCTTGCAAAAACTATTTTTGGAAAATCGGATGCGTTAAGAGAACCAGTTTTACGCCATCCAATCAAGAATCGGACTTTGCCGCCTGCTACAAAGCCTGTATTTGTTTCTAGCAGACCTTATAGTGCTATTGAGGCACCGATCTATGATCAATATGGCTCTCATCTTCTTGCCTATTCTTCTGAAACAAATCGAACGGCTCTAGTTTGCGAAGAGGGAGTTTTCCTACAAAATGGTGCACTGACAAACTCCCCAGGGAAAAAACGTCAAAGACTTGAGCTTACTGGGGGAGACAACCTTTACACCGAAGAAAATAAAGCAACGGCTTTAGCTTTCCGTACCCAATTAGTGGAAATCGATGATCAATTGGTAGAGATGGAACAGTTGCTTGTTGGAACGCAATATGGAATGGTCAACGTATGGAATGTTCCTCAAGGTGGATCTCCAAGTCTCGAAGCATCTTATAGAATATCTGAACTCCCTGAGGACACAATTGACGAGAGGGCTGTTTTTGTCATTCACTCGAATAGGGGGCGTATTTTTGTTGGTTCTAAAGGACACATGAGAGAAATCGATGAGATTTCAAAGAGAGCCGATAATAAGACCCTAGGAAAAATATTCGAATTTTCGAAATGTCATGATCCCTCAGTCCCTGTCTACGAAATAATTGGTTCTCAAGATAAAGAATGGATCGCAACGGGCGGCGGCGATGGCTATGTCTATTTTTATCGCCGCGAAAGGCTTCGTTCTGGAGAGCGCTCCTATAAAGCAATCTCTCTGATAGGCGGATTTAACGACCGAATTCGAGCGATGGCATTTGCTCCAAATGAGTACAATTTGATGATCGCTTCAGGCTCTACGCTTGCTTTGTTGAGAATGCAGGGGGAGGGAGCAAAAAGAAAGGCCTTCGGAAAAAGTACTGTTGGGATCAATTCGGAAGTCAGCCAGATCTATTGGCTCTCAAACAAACGTGTACTAACGACCCATGAAGATGGGACGTTCCGGATCCACGCTGTCGAAACCACTACAGGAAAAATCCAGCAAATCCAGCGAATCCAAGCTCATGAGGAGAGAATCACCCACTCCCATTACAATCCTAAAACAGGCTTATTGACCACCTGGTCGCCGGCTGACGGAGAGATCAAGACCTGGCAACTTCCTTACATTTCTAAAAAACAGGTGGCGAAGGGGAATCTATTGACAGGTCCTGGCCCGAAGTTTCCAATTAGATAAGAATTTCAGGAATAGAAATATTGGGTTTTCTTAGAAGAGGAGCTACCTCTTCTTTTAGGAACTCTTTTACCTGTTCAGGCGCCCGCCCAAGTAAAGAGGAAACTCTGGACAGGGGCGCGAGATCTTTCCGCTTCAGATGGAAAGAAGCATCTTTTTCAATGATCGATTCGAGATATTTTAGCGGCTTTGATTGTTTGAGCGCCGCTTGAGAGAACTTCCGTAATTTTTCGTGTAACGTTTGTCGATCGCCCCCTTTTCTGACGGCGAGCATAAGGATATTTTCTAGGATGAGATGAGGTATTTGTTTTTGCAGATGAGCGAGGGCCGCTTTGCGGTCGACTGTGAGATGGGAAATGAGATGGGATAGGAGATTGAGCAGGGCATCGGCGCCGAGGAAGGCTTCAGGAATCGCTAGCCTTCGATTGGAAGAGTCATCCAGGGAGCGCTCGAGCCATTGCGTAGCTGTTGTATAGGCGGGATTTTGGGAGAGGGAGATGACAAAACGGGCGATGCCGCAGATCCGCTCGGAATGGATGGGGTTTCGCTTGTAGGGCATGGCAGAGGAGCCCACTTGGCTTTTGGTAAACGATTCGAGAAGCTCATTTTCATGAGCGAGCAGGCGGATGTCAGTGGCCATTTTATGGGCGCTGGCGGCGAAGGAGGCGAGAGAATTGAGGATGTTGAGATCGAGCTTACGGGTATAGGTTTGGCCTGCAATGGGGAGGATTTTAGTGAAGTTAAATTCTTTGGCGATGAGAGATTCGAGTTTGAGGACTTTAGAGGCATCGTTGTCGAAAAGAGAGAGAAAGGAAGCTTGGGTGCCGGTAGCCCCTTTAGCGCCGAGGAAGGGGAGAGAGGTGATTTGCCTTTCCCAATCTTGGGCATCGAGGAGGAAGTCTTGAAGCCATAGGCAGGCCCGTTTGCCGACTGTAGTGGGCTGGGCAGGCTGGAAGTGGGTGTAGCTAAGGCAGGGTGTGGAAGCTTCTTTTTGGGCGAATTTTGCTAAGAGGCGAAGGATGTGGAGCAATTTTTTGTGGAGATGGGAGAGCGCTTCTTTCAGTTGGATGAGATCGGCGTTATCGGTGACGTAGCTTGAAGTAGCGCCGAGGTGGATAATGGGCTTGGCATCTGGGCATTGATCGCTGAAGGTGTGAATGTGGGCCATGATATCGTGGCGAAATCGCTTTTCATATTCTTCTGCCTTCGCAAAATCGATCTTGTGGAGATGCTTTTGCATTTGATCGATTTGCTTTTTTGTAATAGGCAAGCCCAATTTTTGCTCTGCTTTGGCAAGGGCAATCCAAAGGCGGCGGAACGTGGTGATTTTATATTGTGCGGAAAAGAGGCGGGACATTTCAGGACTGATATAGCGCGCCGAGAAAGGACTTACATATTCGTCATGGCGCGCTTTTTCATTCATTTATCAATCAATGCTTGCAGCTGGTTGAGAAGATTTCGAAGCAGTCTTTTCTCCTCTTCTCTAGGTAAGCAATTGGGGTTTTTCAGCAGTTCGCGCGCCCGTTTTAGGAAAGAAAGAGCGTGAGAGGCAAACTGGGGCAGTCGTTTATCTTCTTCAGGAAGAGGAAATTCTAGGCGGATTAAATGGAGCAGTTCTTTTTTGGGTTGACCCGTGTAATTATTGACAATCGCCTCTTTTTTCTCTTGCGGACCGGTTCGGCTTGCAAGGCTGTAAACGACTTGGCGCGGCATTTGGTCTAGCTTGGTATGAAGAGCTTGCGGCACCAGATTGTGGAATTCATAATATTGGAGAAAGTTGTAAGGCGTTTGCCGATTGCCATAGGTGTTGAAGAGCCAAGCGGTGAAAGCGCCGTCCCGATATTTTTTCAAGATTTCTTGGGCTCGCTTGATTCTTTCGCCGTGAAGAATCACCGCTTGATTGGTGATCGCCTTCACTTCAGAAGTGATCGTGGTCAGAGCTTTTAAATCTGGATCGACATCGTAAAATTCATCGTATCGAAAATCTTTCAAGATGGTCTCTAGAGCCAACTTTTCCGCTTCACTCAAAGCAGAAAGGCGAAAAACTCCAGAGAAACTTGAAAGTTCTCCATTGTTTGAGCGCTCTACGAGTGCCGTCATCTTCGGCTGTTGCGTTTCCTTTTGTTTGAAACGCAGATTCAGAAGGTCGTTGAATTTCGACATCATCAAATCCTCATTAGTATTTCATTTGTGAGGGCCATGTAATCGATCGATGCGCGCGCCTTTGGCGACGTCTCAAAAATCGGCTTTCCATAAATGGTTGCCTCAGATACTGCGATATCGCGTCTGACTTTTGCTTGCAAGAGTTTTCCTGGAAATGTTTGTTCGATCACCTTTAAAAAACTGTCGTTGCTTTTGCCGCGCGGATTCCAAAACGATAGCGCAACTCCCAATATTTTCGCTCCATGTCTTTCAGAAATATTATTCACAAAAAGAGACAATCTTTGGAGTCCTTTCACGCTATAAAATTCGGGTGTTGCGCAAACGAGCGAATAATTCGATGCGATGAGAGCCGATTCAGTCAGCCAGCAAAGAGAAGGAGGTGTATCGATCAGAACGATATCATAGGGCAAATCGCGAAGAATTTCTTTCATTCGCTCGTGCGAATAGCGATCAGCGGCGAGCGATCCCGAAACTTCCACCCTTTCGAGCCATGTATCTGCCGGGATAATGTGCATATTGGGAACGCAAGTGGTCAAAATGACATCCTGCAATGTCTTTTCTCCTTGCAACACCGGCGCCATGCTGTCTTGTTCATCGGGATCGAAGCCTAAGCCTGTGGTTAGATTGGCTTGCGCATCAAAATCGATTAAGAGCACCCGTTTGTTGTGAAAGAGACATAACGCAGCTCCAAGATGGAGTGAGGTGGATGTTTTGGCTGTTCCACCTTTGAAACTACTGACAGTGATCACCTTCATGAAATTTTTTTCTCCGTTAGGGAGCTGTCGAAAATGGGGACATTAATGCCCGTTCATCGCGTTCTTTTACGACTCTATCAAGAAAATTTGAAATGTCAATCTCTCCGTGAACTACATTGTCCCGTGTTCGAAGAGCAATGGTTTTATTTTCTACTTCTTTATCGCCAACCGTCAACAAATAATTTGTTTTCAGCAGTTGCGCATTGCGCACTTTTTTCCCGACCGATTCATTGCTGTCGTCGACATCGCATACGATTCCCAACTGGGAAATCTTTTGCGCAATTTCTTGCGCGTAAGGAATATGTCGGTCGGCAACGGTGGCAATTTTGACTTGATAAGGGCTGAGCCAGAAGGGGAATTTTCCTGAGAAATGTTCCACCAAGATCCCAAAGAAGCGCTCGATCGATCCGAAAATAGCTCGGTGAAGCATGACGGGCCGTTTGTGCGTTCCATCGCTATCGACATATTCAAGTTTGAATTTCTCGGGCAAAGACATATCGAGTTGCACCGTTCCGCATTGCCAATATCTTCCGATGGCATCGCGAATGTGGATATCGATTTTTGGCCCATAAAAAGCGCCGTCGCCTTCATTGATGCGGTAAGAGTGGCCCCAATCGTCGAGAGCTCCTTTTAATCCATTCGTCGCATTGTCCCATTCTTCATCCGATCCAATCGTCTTTGATTTTTCCGGCCGAGTGGAAAGTTCCAGGCGATAGGGGAGGCCGAAAACCATATAGATTTTATCTGCAAGGCTCAGCAGTTGATTGATTTCATCCCGAATTTGATCGGGACGCATGAAGAGGTGGGCATCATCTTGATGGAAGCTTCTTACGCGGAAAAGGCCATTCAATGCGCCGGAGGCCTCAAAGCGATGCACATGGCCAATTTCTGCAACGCGCATCGGCAATTCGCGATAGCTGTGTGTGGCTGAGCCATAAAAAAGCATGCAGCCTGGGCAATTCATTGGCTTAATGGCAAATTCACGCTCTTCGATCTGCGAGGTATACATATTTTCTTTGTAGTAAAACCAATGGCCGGAGCGTTCCCAAAGCTCCTTGCTCATCATCGTCGGCGTTTTGATCTCGAGATAGTCCGCTTGTTTAAGACAGTCTCGCAGAAAGTCGAGAAGACGATTCCAAATGATCAATCCGCGAGGATGAATGAAAGGCATTCCAGGCGCTTCTTCCTTAAAAGAATATAAATCTAATGCCTGTCCAAGGACTTTGTGATCCCGCTTTTTAGCTTCTTCTAGGAATTGCAGATATTCTTTCAGCCGTTTTTTATCGGGGAAGGAGATCGCATAGACGCGAGTCAACATTTCTCGGTTTGAATCGCCGCGCCAATAGGCTCCCGAAGTCTTCAACACTTTAAACGCCTTAATTTTATTGAGAGCCGCCATATGAGGGCCCCGGCAAAGGTCGAAAAACTCCCCCTGGCGATAGCCAGAGATAGGCTCTTCTTTAAAACTATCGATCAGCTCGCATTTATAGGGATTTTTTGCAAAGGCTTCTCGCGCTTCTTCTTTCGTCGCGAATTCCACTCTCTGCATTTTGTAATTTTCATCCAGAATCGCTTCGACCTCTTTCTCAATTTTTTCGAAATCTTGATCAGAGATCGTCAAATTGCCAAAATCGTAGTAGAATCCATGTTCTAGAGGAGGGCCGATTGTAGGCTGCGCGGCGGGCCAAAGGCGAAGGATGGCTTGCGCCAAGACGTGGGCGGAGGTATGCCAATAGACCTCTTTCCCTTGCGGGTCATCGAAATTCCAAAAAATGATTTCATCCCCATCGGAAAGCGGTTGGTTAAAATCGCGCAATTTGCCATTGACGCTTACGGCAACGGCCTGCTCGGGGGCGGTTAAATGGAGTTTATCTGCAGCATCTTTCGCGGTGCTTCCCTCAGGAAGTTCAAATGGTTTATTGTTGACTTTGACTTTCATGACATTTCTCGATAAAAAAAGGAAGTGTACTAGATCCATAAGCCAAATGTAAAGCGCGCTTTACATTACAGTTGGGGCCCCCGAAAACCGCCTCGGTTTATGGGGTTTTGTATTGCGCGCTTTACATTCAAAAATTTTTAGGAAATTTTGGAACATTTTTTGACTGTTTTACAGAGAGCGCCGAGAGGAAGTCTGGCTGATCGTTTGGATCTTTTTAATCAGGCGGTGGTTTCCCATTATGTGGATATTTGCCCCATTCAAGACTCCCTACGTTATCGGGCTCGCCATTTGGGGTTAAGGGTGGCGAATCTTCTCATCGATGAGAAGGGGGAGCTGGATCGGGGTTGCTTGAAGGAATTGGTGGATTTGTTGGCCCAAGGATCCTATTTGCTAGGCCCCCGCCGCGAGGGGGATGCCTTCATTTATAACCACTTGGTCGTTTCTCTTCAGGCTTTGCAGGATCAGGAGGAGATTTGGGCTGCCCTTCGAAAGTTTTCCCCCCCGTTGGTCCATAAAAAAGCGGAGGAACTCATTCGGATGACCCTTTGGCCAGAGCCCATCCGCGCGGTTCAGACGCCGCAGATTCGACGCGCTGCTTTAGCTGCTTGGCTCACTCTGCTCAGACAGACAACGGGGTCTTGTTTTGCCACAGCCCCTGCAATTCTCATTCAAAAAAATCCACTCCGCTTTCTTAAAGATATTTATGACCTTTTGACGACAGGGCGACTTAAGAGAATTGTGGCGGGAAAAGAATATGCGGTTCCTCTAAATCCCAGTTTGGGGAGGATCGATCTGCAAAAACCGCTGCGGCCATCAGTTGAACATTCTCCCGCATTGATCGCTGCTTTGGAAGCGGGAGAATTGGTTTCCTCGGGTTCATTTGAGCAAAAAGTGAGAGAACTCAAACAGATTTTAGAGAATCGAGAACCTTTTGCAAATATTGAAAGCCTTATCCGCTCTTTATCGATGGAGGCGGCTGGATTGTCAGAAGAAGATTTAGAAGAGGAAGAGCGATTGTCGCAGCTTCAAATGGATACTCTTTTGGCTAAACAAACCGCAATTCACTATCAAAGGCCGAGTGAACGGGCGCAAAAAGTCTCTGAGTGGAAAAAAAAGTTTGAAAAAGCTTGCATGGCATTTCAATCCTTTGCCGATTGCGCTTTGCTCCGCTCCTGGGAATATACAATCGCATCCTTTTGCGATGTCAAAGTCGATTTTGCTCGTTGGAACTTATATGTAGGCCTCGGTCTGAATTCAGAAGAAAAAGGGGGAATTGGCCAATTTCTCTATCAGTTTTTAAATAGGCATCTTCAACGATTGAATGAAGAGGCGGCTCGCCATCATCAAGAATATGAACAGAATATGGGAGCGGCTCAAGCGATAGAACGAAGCAACTCCCGCCTAAATCAAGAGCTGGGCGGATATGTCCATGCGGCAAATCAGGCTCTTCAATTGAGAGATCAGGCTTTAGAAAAAGCGGAAGGTTTATCCAAATTTTTCTCTTCCCTGATTCAACAATATGACCAAAAGCTGCAGGAAAATTTTCAGGAACTTTTCGATCCTTCATTAGCTGGAGTAGAAACGCATCTCTATGAGGATAGCCCAGCCGGATTTCGGCTGGTCTACAAGCATGGAAGGAGCGATTCTTCGCAATGGACCTCGATTCATTCAGGTGAGGAATATAGTCAAAGTTTACGGGACTTTTTTTCTTCCATTGAAGCAGATATTGAAGTGCCTTCTTCTTTAGGCCACGAGCTGCTTTCAGAATTGACAACGGGAGTCATTCAATGGATCCAACAGCCTGAATTTCTTGAATCGGCTATAAAAAGGGCTAGAGCGCGGGGACGCGAGTCTCCTTGGGAATATATCTCGGGCGGAACGATGGAAACTCTTTTACAAGCCTATTGCAGTCGAGAGAGGCCCTTTAAAGAAGTTTCAACGATTCCTCATTCAGAAGAAGAACTCATGCAATTTCTCATGCGAGAAGGAAAAGTGGGACCTCTCTTGATTCATTCTCCAACTCATGCGTTCATTTATTATCCTCCTGAAAAATGGGAAAGTAAACGGTGGAATCAGAAATGGAAGCTAAATGAGATCATGCAAGAGCATCTCACTCACCGATTCAGCGAGCGGTTGCTAGAGAAAGAAAAAGCCCTTTTTCTCCATCTCTATCGACAAAAATCGGTTGTAGAGACACTCGCAAAATTGAGAGACAATTTGATCGATACGCTTCAATCGATGAAAGCCTCATCGGTAAAAAATCCCATTGCCGAAGTGGATTCATTTCTTTATGAGCAAACGCCTTTATTTTCGAATGAACAAGCGCAAGAGGCCCTTCGCAAACTCTTCAAGCAATTCCCTTCGATCTCTGAAGCTACTTTCTCTATCGATGAGGCTTTTTTAGGGCCTTATGAACTCCAACAAAAAGCAAAAGAGATGATTTTTAATCATTTAAAGACCCCTTTTTCCTCTGTAGATTGGGATGGGGAAATTGCAAAAGGTGCGCGTCGCCTTGAATTGTGTTATCCTGATCCCGTAGTATTCGCCGATTCCAATTGGTCGGGATGGCTATTTGGCTTTATTGTAAATCCAGCCACGAATCAGCTTGAATTATGGCGTTTGAACCGAACAGCTACGCAAGGATATCCAATGAATGATTGGAGAGAATGGCTATCATCAAAAAATTCTTCTCCTTGGATTTTATTAACCGATCCAAAAGAATATCTAGAATGAAACGATTTATCTTTTGCATTGCCTTCTCGGCGCTGTATGCAGCACCTGTCGGAAATCCTTCCGCTCCCGGGCTCATCGAAGAAGGTTTTTTTATCCCTTGCGATTCTTGGGTCGATATTCGCTTTGGCTACGAAGGAGATTTTATTTCTGACGCCAGATTGAAGCAATATGATGAAGGGCATGGACGGGTCGATCGCTATCGTCAAGATACAAATGCTGGCACAGCTACATTCAATATTGTTGACCGGTTTGATATTTATGGAGTTTTAGGATCTTCTCGCTCTTGTGCAGATTGGCGTTTTACTGATTCTGTGGGAGATGTTCACCAGATTGAAATCGAAACACACTATGATTTTCTTTGGGGTGCAGGAGCTAGAGCGATTCTTTTTGAATGGGGAGCTGTGAATTTAGGAATCGGCGGCCGTTATGAACATTGTTGTTTTAGACCTTCTTGGCTTACATCAGATGGAGTGAACAAAAGCACATCTGGCTCGAACTTCCACTGGCATGAATGGCAGGTTGATCTCGATATCTCTTATCAAATCGATCTGCTCACTCCTTATATTGGCCTAAAGTATTCCAATGATAAAGTGGAAGTCACCGGTTTTAGCATTCCCATTGCTAGCAATGAATCTGGGACAAATCATTTCAAAAATAGAACGCCTGTTGGGGTATTCATCGGCTGTTCTTTGTCGACGGGAGAATACTTTATGTTAAATGTCGAAGGACGTCTCATTGATGAGGAAGCTGTGACGATCTCAGGCGATGTAAGATTTTGAAAACAATCATTCTTCTTCTTTTCTCCCTCCCCCTTTTGGCAGCTCCAATTGGAAATCCTTCAGCTCCAGCGCTTTTAGAAGAAGGATTTTTTATTCCCGATACCTCTTGGTCAAATTTGCAGGTGGGATTTACCCAAGATTTTTTATTTCGAAAGAAATTAAGGCCTTGCCGCAAGGGCGCCTCATCCCTCAATCATATTCGGCTTGAAGCCAATAGCCAGATCGCCGATATCACTTGGTCTATTAGAGAGCGGTTCAATCTGCAACTTGAACTC
Source organism: Chlamydiales bacterium (assembly GCA_035480535.1). GTDB lineage: Bacteria > Chlamydiota > Chlamydiia > Chlamydiales > SM23-39 > DATIHQ01. The sequence goes on along the minus strand of DATIHQ010000079.1, from coordinate 8,074 downwards.
GGTTCAGGACAATTTCAGTGGAACTGGCATCAATCTGGAACCAAAGTGCATGGACGATCCAACTATGGATTTCTTTGGAGTGGGGATGCAAAGCTCGTTATCCTAGAAGTAAAAAGGACTTCTTTTGCCATCGATGGCCAAGCGGGAAGCTCAAGCGGACTCGGAGTGCGTTATAACTATTGGCAAGGGGGCGCGGCGCTGACACAAAAAATAGGGGCTTTCGCTCCTTATTTAGGATGGAGTTTTAATCAAACGAACTTTAAAGTGGCATCTGCCTATTTTCATTCGAAAATTTTCTCTGGCCCTTTTGCAGGATGTTCTTTAAGCAATGGATCGAGAGGTTTTTTAAATGTTGAATGGAGAGGTTGGTTTGAGCAAGGATTGGCCTTGATGGGTCAGCTTCGTTTCTGACTTCCAGAGCCGGCTGCGGCTTTGATAAATCGACCCTCCTCGCTTGCCTTGCTTTTCAAGCAATGGTCTCGCTCGGCCCCCACCCTAAAGATGAGACATCTTTGGGGGCCCCGTGGGGGATGGGCCGCAGACTTTGTCTGCTTCGATTTCTCTTTGCCTCGCTCGGCTCTTCCCTTTTAAAGGGGGTTTCCTTATAATTCTTAGATTCTTTTAAAGGATCTTTAAATTATAGGCGTTTTAATGTTCAAGTTTGTGCGATACCTGTTCACTGCCCCACTCTACAGTTTTCCTTTGCTTGCCCAGCAAGCTCCCGTCGCGTCTCCTCCCGCTGCAGCCCATCCTGTAGCGCCGCAGCCTGCGGCGATCCATCCAATGGCTCAAAGTGCTGATGTTCAGTATGATGAGAAAAGCGATGTCGAAAATAAAGACATGGACGCCCTGCGTCGTTGGCTACGCGATAAAAGACTTGTATCCGTCAAAGAAATTGGCGGAGATCTTTCTCTCAGCGGTGAGGTAAGAACTGAATTTCAGGCTGCAAATCAATTGGTAGATGGGGTGCAGCAATATAACAATCCCGATTTGGCTCCCAACTTTCCAAAAGTAAGACCTCAATATGCTTGGGATGTTGAAGTCAATATCATGATTGACTATCGAACCGACCGCACATGGGCTGCGATTAAACTGGAATTTGATAATGACATGGGCCTCCGCAGCGGAACCATGAATAATATCAAATTGGAAAAGGCGTATCTCGGAGGCCGTATCATTGCAGGAGATACCTTCACGACAGATGCTGAAATTGGCCGCCGTTTTCTCTTCAATGTATTTGAATCCAAAATTGAGTTTTCCGCTCTTTATGACGGAATGCTTGTGCGGATGAGCAAAGCCTTTGCAAATTTAGGAGATTATTATTTCAATGCCGGGGCTTTCTTGGTGAATGACATCACCAATCACTACGGTTTTATCTCTGAAATGGGAGCTCTCCGGATTGCGAACATTGGGGTGAACGTAAAATATTCCCTTATCGATTGGTATAAGCCGGGAGGAGAGAATGAACAGGGGCAAACAGCTGAAGAAACGCGCCTGGCCGATATAAGATTTAAATATTTGGTCTCTCAACTCCTTGTCTATTACCAATATTATCCTGAGTGGATTGGAAAGCGGATGATCAAAGTTTATGGAGCTGCTTTAACCAACCACTTGGCTCATGGAGTTGAACAGACAGGCAATGAGAGGCAGAATTGGGGTTGGTACGCCGGAGTTTCCATTGGCGTTGCGAAAAAAGCGGGAGATTGGGCGATTGATGCAAATTATCAGTGGGTTCAAGCGCAAACGGTTCCCGATTACGATGTTCTTGGAATTGGCCGTGGCAACGTAGCCAAGGTAGGCCTCTATACGAATAATATCGATGGCAGCGGCGGCGAGACAACGCAGGCAACAGCTGTTGGAAATTGCAACTACAAAGGATTTGAGCTGGAAGGCTTATATGCGCTGACCAACAATCTAGTAGTTCAACAAACTTTCAGATATTCTACCACTTTAAATAAAAATATCGGCCCTAATATAAGATATAAGCAATATGAGATAGAATTTATTTACGCTTTCTAACCTTCCTTCGTGAAGGTCATGGTGATTTGCTTTTGGTAGTAGCGGAAGAAGAATTTCTTTGGGATCCGCTCTTTGATGCCATGGGCAAAGACAATTTGATAGCGGAGTCTTCCAAAGACTTTTCGATAGGCTTCTATGATCTCTGCACTATCTTCTCGTTGGTGAAAGAAGAGACATGCCGTGCAATTCTGGTCTTGAATTCTCTTCGCTTGGCCGAAAAGCATTTCCAAAGTGGCTTTATGATCGGGCTCTGGAGGCACAATCCGGATCGATGCAACCAGGCCATTGAACCAAGGGAAGTGTTGGAAATAAGGGTCGGGAAGGAGAATTTTTAGCTTGGGAACGCAAGAAAAAAGCAAAATAGCATCCCACCAAGAGTTACTCTGTAATATGATCACATGAGAAGGATCGGGAATGGGAGAGGCGAGGTGGAGTCTTCGAAATCGTTTCAGGACTTTTTTTACAAAGAAGGGAAGAAAAAGGGCTGAAAGACGCCCTGTGATCACAATATTTGAAATAAAGGTGAGAATCCCCATTAAAGCAAATCCGCTGGCCGCATTCAGCCCCAATTCTTCGCTAATGATATAAAGGCATACAGCTGCCAACAGAACGCCGATGAAACTAAAGAAATTTGCCGCGGCGATGACTTGCCCTCTTTTCTCATCTGGGCTATTGACCTGCAAAAAAGAATCGAAAGGAATGAGATAAGCGCCTCCAAAAATTCCCAATAGTGTTAGGGCGATAATGGTCAGAATCAGCGAAGAAGAGAAGAAATAGAGCATGAGAAAGAAGAAAACGATAAAAAATCCTGAGATACAAGAAATCCCCGGTTCCACCTTATCTTTTGAGAGTTGACCCGCTAAAACAGCTCCAATCGCAATCCCCACTGCTGTGGCTAAAAAGAGATATCCTCCTCCCACTTCACTCAAGCCCAAAGACTGCATGGCAAATGGGATGATATTTAACTGGGTGAATGCCCCTATGAAAAGGAAGAAAGAAGAGCCGTAAATGGCTGGTAATAGGTGGGGAATATTCCAGCTCATCTTCAGCGTTTGATAGATTTCATAGAGGAAAAAGGGATTGATTTTCTTGGGGGAATTCTGGGGGGCTGTCCGCCGAATCCCCAAACTTGTTAAAAGTCCAATCACGGCGATCAAAACGCAGAACGTCGCTTCCAATACGAAATCTTTGTTCGTTATATCGGTGATGAATGAGGCGAGAAAAGTTCCCAAAATAATCGCTAAATAGGTGAAAGAAGTCATCGATCCATTGGCTTTAGAAACCATCTTTGGATCGACTAATTCTGGAATGATTCCATATTTTGAAGGGCCAAAAAGAGCGCTTTGCGTCGCCATGAAAAAGAGAGCTGTATATGCGCCGATCTCTGATTCAAAAAAAACGGCAATCAGCCCAAAAAGCATAATGACGAGTTCTAAAACTTTAGTAAAAACGATGATGGTTCGTTTGCTGATTCGGTCGGCCAATACGCCAGCGCCGGAGGAAAATAAAAGAAAGGGGATCACGAAAATGGCGCCGGCTAAAGCTAAGATGGAGCTGGCGGCCGCAGGGCCTTTCATATTGATTAAGAGATAAATTACTAGAAGCTTGAAGACATTATCATTCAATGCACCTAGGAATTGCGTTGCGTTTAACAGATAAAAGGAACGTAAGTCGGTGCGAAATAGCCAACGCATGAATCTTCTATGAGACCCTTTTTTCAAGCTGCCCCAAAGGTTAGCTGCTTCTTAGAGCTGATTGCAACAGGAAAATCCCATTGCCAGGAGAAGCTTGGATTTGCGATAGTCAAATCTCCTATGGATCATGCGATGCCCACACTTTATTTTAGCCAGCGTTTAGAAAGTTTAGTCGACTGTCTGATTAAACAGATGGAGCTAGAAGATGTGCCTCCACTGAGCACCCGAGTGATTCTCGTTCCTAATTCGTATCTTAAGCAATGGCTACTTCTTGAAATCGCCAAGCGCAAAGGGATTTCAATGGGGCTGAAAATTCTTACCGTTCAAGAAGGCATTCTTCCCTCTTCTTTCGAGATGACCTTCCTTATTTATACGGCTCTCAAAGAATGCAAAGATGCAGAACTTCATTCTTTCCTAGCTGGGAAGCAAAGAAGACTCATAGAACTTTCTGAGCATTTGGCCTCTCTTTTCTTCAAATATGGCCAATATGAGTTTGAAAAAAAGGGTTCGGGCTGGCAGGAAGAAGTCCTCCATAAAGTGGTTCTTCCAGAAAATCCCCCATTTAAAGGCCCCGTCCATTGTTTTGGCATCGATTATCTCCCTCCAACCCTTTGGAAGCTTCTTTTTCGCTCTCATCCTCTCTCTATCTATCTTTTTTCCCCTTGCCAGTTTTTTTGGGATGATACAGCCACCGATAAAGAACGAAAAAAGTTATTGAGGAAACAGCCGAAAATCCGCAGTGAGCTCGAGACCTATCTTCAAGAAGCCCCTCCTCTATTAGCTAATTGGGGCAAACTAGGCCGCGAAACATTGAAATTTTTGGGCCAGTTCGATTTTCAAACTGAGGAAGCTTATTTAGACACTGAAGAGACTTCGCTCTTAAAAAAAATTCAAAATGATCTTCTCTATTTTCGCCGCAGCGAAAAACCCCCTGCAGACGATTCGATTCAAGTTTCACTCACCGGCTCGACTCGTCTTAGAGAAGTGGAAGTGCTCCGCGATCAGATTTGCCATCTCGCAAGCAAGGGCATTGCTTTCCAGGAAATGACCGTTCTCGCGCCCAATCTCGAACCTTATATTCCCTTTATCGAGTTTGTCTTTGCCGAAATCCCTTTTCGCATTCATGGCGTAAATGTGGGAATGCAAAGCTCCTTTTTTCAAGGTCTTTTACGGCTCATTCAACTTGGCTTAGGCAGGTGGGATGTCGAAGATTTGCTCATTCTCTTTGAGACACCGGCTTTTTATCGCAAACAAGAGTTAGAAGAGGAACAATTACATCAGTTTCGCACCTGGATTTCTAAAGCGGGAATTAAGTGGGGTTTTGAAGAGACACAAGGCCAAATGTCCTGGGAAACGGGCCTAGATCGTTTTTTAGAAGATCTCATCTTCCTCTTCCCCAATCAGCAAAGATTAGAAGTAAATAGTGAAGACTTTGAGCAATTTCTCCTCCTTTTCTTCTCGCTAAAACAAGATTTAAGCCATTTCGCAAAAGGAGAACAGACCTTAAGTTTCTGGGCCGAACATTTGGAAAGCCTGGCTGCCACCTATCTCATCGCAGATGTTTCTGATGAAGCCGATGGCGCCGCTTACCGCTCTTTCCAAAGCCTCATTCAAAACTTAAGACAAGCCGAACGGGGGCAGCTTTTTCCCTTTAATCTTGTGGAGCGCTTTCTCAACCAACCTTGCTTTGGACAGATTCATGGCTCTCATTTACATGCGGTTCGAATCGCCTCAATTGAAGAAGGGGCCCTCCTTTCCGCAAAAGCGCTATTTATCCTGGGGATGGATGAGGAAAGCTACCCCCGTTACCGAACGCCCTCATCGCTTGATCTATTGAAGAAAGAGGCCATTCCAGACAGCTCAGACCGGGACCGCTATCTCTTTCTCCAAGCCCTCTTTTCTGCCACTGACTATTTACGGATCAGCTATGGACATCTCAGCGCTGATGAAGGAAAACCCATGGCTCCTTCCCCGCTTGTCCAAGAACTTCTCAATTCGATCGATGGATCTGTGACAGTCACCTACCCATCGCTTCCTTTTGATGTACGCTGTTTCACAGAGAATCTCTCTTCTAATGCAAGCGATTATCGAACAGCCAAAGCCTTTTATGGCCCCAAGCGAAAACTCCCTTTTTGGCCTGATTTTGCCAAATGGCCAGAGTTGCTCCTCCCTGAAGGAGAAGTCACAATCGCAATTTCCGATCTAGCTGCATTTGTCCGCCATCCCTGGAAATTTTATCTTCAAAAGACCCATGGAATGTTTCTAAAAGATTCGAGGGAAGAATCATTTGCCCTTCAAAGGGCCCAGTTACTTCGAGGTTCTTTAGACGTGCCGGTTGGGCTTTTAGGGAAGGCTCTCCAATTGGAAGTTGCCGAAACGTTAGCCGAATGGGAGGACCTGCGGAAAACCTGGAATATCGATGAAATCTTTTCTCTTCATTTTCGAGAAAGCACGTCTACTCGAAAGTGGGATGGGGATCGCCTCGAATTGCCCCCTCTTGAAATTCATTGGGAGAAATTAACTGTTCGCTTGATTGGAGAAATCCGCAATGTCTCAAAAGAAGGGTTGCTAACCATTGGCGAAGATAATATCCGCACTTTACTAAGAACTTGGCCAGAGGCCCTCATTGCCGCCATTTCCTTGCAAGCTCCTCAGGTCTTCTTGCTAAAAGCAGGAAAAGCCAAAGCCTTAAACAATGTGGAAGAATCGCTCAAAACTCTATTGGAATACTTCTTTCTTCCTACCGTTTCTCCCCTTATTCCCGATTGGGCAGATGCCTTATTGCGGAAAGGAGCGGAGGAAATGGGGAAAGAAGCGGCTTTTGAAGATCCCATTGTCGATTGGGTTTTGGCGCGTGCAGAAATGGCTTCGGCGGAGAAGATTTATGAAGTGTGGAGCCCCTTTCTTAGAAAGAGCTTTGCCCATTTGATCGAGCTTTATCCTACGCGAAGCAAGAAAGGGGAAAGCCATGCAGCGGTTTGATTGCCTAGCGCTCAATTGCCCCATTTTTGGTCCCCATATTCTTGAAGCTTCCGCAGGCACAGGAAAGACTTTTTCTATCGAGCATGTCTTTGTGCGGCTCATTCTCGAATCGAGAGATCCGCCCATTGAAGTGGAACAGATTTTAACGGTCACCTTTACCCGCGCGGCAACTCGCGAGCTGAAGACGAGAATCCGCTCCAACCTAGAAAAAGCGCTCTTCTTTTTGCGCACAGAAGATCGGGAATCAGCTCCGCCCTATCTCCACCCATTTTTTGGATCTATTGAGGCAGTCCGAGCGCTATCCGATGCGATCAGCGCCTTTGATCGCTGCCAAATTTATACAATCCACGCCTTTTGCTATCGAATGCTAAAGGAATTTGCTTTTGAGGCAAAAGTGGGGTTTTCTCTTCCCAATCCTGAGGAGAGAAGAATCCCCGAAAAGTTAAAGCGGGCCGTGACAGATTTTCTTGAGTTGGGATTGAAAGAAGAATGGATTTGCCCTGAGCAGTGCTCTATTCTCATCAAAAAATACTCTTCTTTTGAGGAACTCTCAGAACAACTATTGAAGTTAGAAAAGGGGCAAGGCATTCCTTTCTCTCAGCTTTTAGAGCAGTATAAGCTCGCCTTACAAGGCTGGAAGGATCCGATTGAGGAAGGAAAACTTCTCCAAGATTTCCTGGCTTTACAGGGTAGCTATAAAGCCAAAAAGGGAAATTTTGAGCGGCAAATCGCCTCCTTGGCGAAAAGTTTTCAAGATCCTCTTTTTCTTCGCGAACTCATCAAAGATCAAGGGACCTTATTTGACTTTCTCGCCCCGACCAATCGAAAAGTAAAAGCCGTTTCTCCCCCCTTTCTCCATTATCCGGGGTTTTTTGATTGGGCCCGTGAACATCTAGCCGCTTTTATTGAGCAAAGCCCTAAACAAGTCATGCAACTGATCCAATCGATGTGGAATCCAATTGCCGAAAAAATACTTTTGGAAGAAGAGCATTTAAATCCCGATGAGATCCTTTTGCAGATGAGAAAAGCAGTTGAGTTACCGCTCTTTGCAAAACAAGTTCAGCAAAAATATACAGTGGCGATCATCGATGAGTTTCAAGATACAGATCCGGTGCAGTGGGATATTTTCCGCTCTCTTTTTCTCGAAGGGGCTGCTTTGCGCGCTTTTTATCTCGTTGGAGATCCCAAACAATCGATCTATCGATTTCGAAACGCTGACGTTTATACCTACATCCAGGCGCGCGATTTTCTCGGAGAAGAGAATCTCTACCATTTAGATACAAATTTTCGCTCATCGAAAAAGCTCATCGGCGCGCTCAATGCTCTCTTTGCGCGCGACTGGCTCACATTGCCCAAAGTGAATCGAACGCTTCCCTACA
>DATIHQ010000078.1:0-13387 GCA_035480535.1 Chlamydiales bacterium | reverse complement strand
CCTAAAACCAGTCGTTCCCGATAGCATAGCCCCCTTTTAAATGGAGTGTTTATGCTTTCCTATGTTCTGAGCTTTTTGTTGCTGGTCGCTTCGGTATTTGGCAACGTCCGTATTGTCCCTGTGAAATCGGTTGAGGATATTGACTTAGTGCAGGGGAAGGATGTTTTAGTGAGAAGTTTCATGAGGGGATATGAAGATGTGCCCCTTGTGGATCTCAGCCCCGAGTTTAAATCGATCGGCGATGTGAGGCGCTTTTACGAAAATTACTTCGATAGCGAACTGGAACACTACAAACATGGAAAACTGATTTGGGTGCAGGCATTCGAAGGGGAGAAGCTTTTGGGCTGGGCCACTTTTGAGTTAGAAACGGATGGGGCCGCCTATATGAATCTCCTTGCAGTCGATCCCGGTGAGTGGAAGAAAAGTGTGGGGAAACAGTTGACGTTTTCCATTCAAGATTTATATCCAAATGTCCATGAGATCCGCCTATTGATCCGCAAGATCAATGAAGGGGGGCGGAAATTTTATGAGAGAATTGGATTTTCCGATTTTGAATATAGCCGGGAGAATTTTGTCGATGTCTCTCTTTTAACGGGCTTAAGATGGGTTGAGAATTAGGCGAGCACATCGACGAATTGGTGTTTGGGATTTTGTTTCATGCAGTACTGCTTTTCCCATTGATTTGTGAAGAGGACCATGGGGTGCTGCTTTCGGTCTTGCACGAGAAGGCAGGTGGTCGTTTTCTCAAAGGTTTTCATGTCGCCGAGAATCCAGGCGCTGCATTGATAGGGAAGGGGAGTGAGAACGGTTTCCACCCCATATTCGTCTTTCAGCCGGTATTGCATCACTTCAAACTGCAGCTTGCCGACAGCGGCGAAGATCAGATCGCCCTCCCGTTCATAGGAATGGAGAAGCTGGATCGCCCCCTCATCGGTGAGCTGGAGAACTCCTTTATCGAACGATTTTCGCTTTCCCACATCTTTGGGATGGAGGCGGGCGAAGATTTCGGGTTGGAATTGGGGGAGGGGCTTAAAATTAAATCCCCCTGTGACGGAAATTGTGTCGCCAATGGCGAAGAGGCCGGGGTTGATGACGCCGATCACATCGCCGGGATAGGCGTAGTCGAGAGTGGTTCTTTCGCCGGCGACCATCCCATGCGGGCGGGAAAGGCGGATTTCTCGGCCGAGGCGATGATGCTTGACGATGAGGTCTCGCTCAAAACGGCCTGAGCAAATACGGATGAAGGCCATATTGTCCCGGTGGCGCCGATCCATGTTCGCCTGCAATTTAAAAACATAGCCGCTGAATGGCGTCTTGATCGGGTCGATCTCGATTTCCGTGCCATCAAGGCGATTGGCGAGGCGGCCGTGAGGACAAGGAGCCAGATGGATAAAGGCGTCGAAAAACGGTTCCACGCCAAAGTTTGTCAGGGCAGAGGCGAAAAAGACAGGGGTCATTTCCCCATTTAAGAATTTTTGAAGATCAAATGTATTGCCTGCCATTTCGAGGAGATCGAGTTCCTCAAACAGGGTTGAAGGAACAGTCGCTTCTTTCAGAGGAACGCGGGTCATTTCGGCTTTCTGAGCGCCTCCAATGGAAGTCTTGGTAAAGAAGATGCATTCATTGGTAGCGCGATCGACGACGCCCTGGAACTCTTTCCCCATTCCAATGGGCCAATTGAGAGCGCACGATTGAATTTGAAGCACATTTTCCACCTCATTCATCAGCTCAAGCGGATCGCGGGCGGGCATATCCATCTTATTGATGAAGGTGAGGACAGGGATTTTTCTTAAATGGCAAACTTCAAAAAGCTTTCGGGTTTGTTTTTCAACCCCTTTTGAGGCGTCGATCACCATGATTGCGCAATCGGCAGCCGTCAAAGTCCGATAGGTATCTTCTGAAAAGTCTTCGTGGCCGGGCGTATCGAGGACATTGATCACCACTCCTTTATAGGAGAATTGCATGGCGGAGGAAGTGATGGAAATCCCCCTTTCTTGTTCCATAGCCATCCAATCGGAGGTGGCGGCCTTTCTCCCTTTTCGCCCCTTCACCATCCCCGCCGTCTGAATGGCGCCAGAGTAGAGGAGCAACTTTTCGGTTAGGGTTGTTTTTCCCGCATCGGGGTGGCTAATGATGGCAAAGGTCCGTCTTTTCGCAACGGCATCTTTCAGACTTTCTTCCATAAGTGGCACCAGCATACCACTTTATCGGATAAAAAGCCGGTGCTTTTTATAGGGCTGGCTGCGGCTTTGATAAATCGATCCTCCTCAATCGCCTTGCTTTTCAAGCAATGGTCTCATTCGTTCGGACCGTCTTCGACTTCGATTTCTCTGTGCCGGAGCTCAGCCGCGGATGGCAACTTCGTTGCCAGCTCAGCTATCTTTTCGTTCGATTTGGATGGTGGTCTTGTCGTCGGTTGAGTCGACGGTGACTTCCCAAAAGACGATGATTTTCGCGAGGATGAGGATCAGAATTATGATGAGGATGAGCCCAATCATTCCAGTCGGGCGGTAGCCCCACGCATTGCTGTAGGGCCAAGTAGGCAGAACAGCGATGAGAAGCACGACCAAGATGACTAATAGAATCAAGCCCATATCCTTCCTTCTATCACGATTGAAGAATTTGAAAAAGAAATTTGATACAGGGTATATCTTGAGAAGCATGAAGACGAAATCATTTGCCGTTGGCGCGCTCTATACTCTGGGGTCTGCGGCCTTTTTGGCCCTCACCGGACTTTTAGGGAAATTGGGGATCGAGCAGCTTTCCTTGACTGCCCTTATATTCTGGAGATATCTTTCAGCTCTTTTTTTCTGCATTGTCTTGCTTTGGGTCGCGCGGAAACTGCATGGATGGATCTCCCATTTCCAACATATCAAGATGCATCTGCTGCGCACCTTTTTCGTGCTGGTGGCCCAATATTCTTTTTACTTCTACTTGCAAAAAAATTCCCTGATGAACGCAACGCTTTTGATTAATACGGGGCCTTTATTTATTCCTTTCATCGAGTGGGGGCTCATGGGAACTAAAATAGGGCGATCGACCTGGATCAGCCTCCTCATCTCATTTGTTGGGGTGGTTCTCGTGCTGCAACCCGATCGAGATATTTTTACTCTCATGAGTTTCATTGGACTTCTCTCAGGGCTAGCCCAAGGGGCGTCTCAAGTTGTCTTCGGACTGAATTCCCAAACAGAGAGGTCCGATCTAGGCGTTTTTTATCTATTCATTCTCACTCCGCTTTTTACCTTCCCCTTTTATCTCATTGAAGGATCTACATGGATCGATACCCCAGCGAGCTGGAACTGGACGATCCTACTCGTTGCGGCATTGGGGATCAGCTCTGTTTGCAACCAATTGCTCCGAGCGGAAGCCTATGAACATAGCTCTCCCTCGCGCCTTTCCGTCTTCCTCTATTTCTCAATCGTAGTGGCCGGCTTTTTAGATTGGATCTTCTTCAACTATCTGCCGAATTTCTTATCGATCATCGGAGCCGCCCTCGTCATCATCGGCGGAGTCTTAAAAATCTACCTCCGCCATCAAATTTTGAAGAAAAATCCTCCTTAAGGTCGTTGCCAAACGACAGCGCCTGAATAGCGGTCGAGGCAGGTGAGGTAGGTTTTGGTGTTGTAGCGGTGCTTGGAAAAGACGATGATGCTGTTGCCCATCACTTGCCAAGAGGTGATTTTCGCGTGAAATGATGTATCCCAGAGGAGATTGCCATGGTAAGAATAGGCAGTGACCTTATCGGTATCGTCAAAAGAAGAGATGATGTAGATGCCATCTTCGGCGAGCAACATTCTTTCCTGTTCAAAGGCAAAATCATTATGCAGATTCGCATGGGCAAAAGAGCCGAGCACTAGGAACGAAAGCAAAAGGAACATTTTTTTCATGATTCAACTCCTGGTTTATAAGGGGAGATACTTTACCCAGCAGGAGATTTTTTTAGAAATAAATTAGTGAGCTAGGGCCCAGAAGAAGAGGAAGGCCATGGCGATTTTGGCGCCGAGGACCATGACAATGCGATGGAAGTGGCGGTCGACAAAGATTTTGACTTGCTCGCCCCAAAGAATCATGGCGCCGCCCACTAGAGAAAAACGGAGCAGACGCCCCAAGAAAAGATAGCCGAGGAAGGGAACGAGGGGGAGGTGGAAAACGCCGCCAGTTAGGGTCAGGGCCTTGAGGGGAAAGGGGATGAAGGAGCCAAAAAAGACGGCCCAGTTTTCATACTCTTGGAAATGGTGGGAGAGGCGCTCGAAGAGAGAGGTAGAGATGAGGTAGGGGACGATGTAGGAGCCAAGTAGATCCCAGAGGAAATAACCGAGTAGGTAGCCCAGAAGTCCGCTAATCATCGAGGCAAACGAGGCGATGAGGACGTAGAGGAGAGTGTTTTTCCGGTTTTGGAGGCAGAAAAACATTAGGATCGCATCGAGGGGGATGAGTAAAATAATTTCTAGGCCAAAGAGGAGCGCAATCCACCAGGGCGCCTTTTCCGAGGTCGCTTTCTGCGTCGCCCAATGATAAAGTTTTCTTGTCTCTTGCCCCACCGAAATAACCCCACCCTTCCTTTGTGTCGCTATTTTAAATGTTTTTGACATAAAAAGAAACAGTTTGCAAGTGGTTAAATATTAAGTACTTATAAGTTTGTTGACGCCGTTAATTCTTTTTTGTAACGTGAGGCCATGAGATCTAAGCAGCCAAAAGGGCTATATCCACTCTTTTTCACAGAATTGTGGGAAAGATTTGGTTTTTATACAGTCCAAACCATTTTAGTCCTCTACATCAGCAAGGGGCTTCATTACGCAGATGGCGCCGCCTATCTTCTCTATGGCGCTTTCAGCTCGATGCTTTATTTGACGCCGGTGATGGGGGGATATATCGCCGATCGCTACATTGGTTTTCGCCAAGCGATTGCAATTGGAGCGATTCTTCTGATTATTGGCTATGCTGTAATGGCGATCCCCAATGAACAAGCGCTTTTTTTGGGACTGACCATCGTCATCATCGGAAATGGATTTTTTAAACCCAATGTTTCCGGCATTGTGGGTGAGTTATACACGCCTGACGATCCCCGCAGAGATGGGGGATTTACTCTCTTTTACATGGGAATCAACATCGGTTCTTTACTTCCGCCGATTTTTATCGGAGCGCTCGTCGCAGCCTATACTTGGGGTTCCGGATTTCTCCTTGCCTCATTGGGCATGGTGATCTCTTTAATTACATTTCTCATCTATCGGAAAAATCTAGGAGATGCAGGGACAGTTCCAGGAATTAGCTCCCTTCATCGGCAAAAAGCAGGTTTTTATCTTCTACTCCTTGTAGGAATTGTCATCGCAGCGGCGCTATTTCAACTCGTCCTTCTTTACCCACGATGGGGAACGCTTGTTTTAATCATCGCCTCGCTTTTCGTGATTGCCGGTGTGCTCTTCTATCTATTCAAAGAAAATCCCGAGCAGAGAAAAAAACTCACCGCTTGTTTAATCCTCACGCTGATTTCGGTGGGATTTTGGGCCCTCTACAATCAGACATTTACTTCGCTGATGCTCTTTGCCGACCGGAACATGACGAAAGATTTCCTCGGATTTACCATCGATGCGGAATTCACCCAGTTTTTTAACCCCTTTTTCATCATCCTCTTTAGCCCCTTGTTAAGCTGGCTCTGGGTCCGCCTCGATGAAAAAGGAATGAATCCCTCAACTCCGGCTAAATTTGGTTTAGGAGTGCTCTTTATGTCGCTTGGATTTTTATTTCTAAGCGGAGGGGTGCTTTTCTTCAGCCAAAACGGCATGTCCTCCCCCTGGTGGCTCGTGATTAGCTACCTCATTCAAACCCTAGGAGAGCTCTTTCTCTCCCCCATCGGCCTTGCCATGGTCACCCGCCTTTCTCCGCGCCATTTAGTGGGAATGATGATGGGGGTCTGGTTTCTGACGAATTCGGCCGCTTTTGCCATTGGAGGGGAGCTAGCTGCCCTTTCGGATGTGCCCAAAGACACCCCAGGAGCCGTTTCTCTAGAGATCTACGGCCACGCCTTCTTCATCTATGGGATCATCTCCCTTATCCTGACTCTCCTTAGCTTTGCCCTCGTTCCCTACCTCAAAAAACTCATCCATGGCACTTCAGGGCCCATCCTAACTCCTAAAAGATAAGTAACTTAAATATTTAGTTGAAAGAGAATAAATTTAATGTTATTATCTATGCAAATGTTAACGAATAATAATTGCCTCTTAGGTTCTTCAAAAACAGAGCAACGCCCTGTTGCTTATTCTTATTTCTATTTTTGGTGCTAAGCACCAAACCATAACTATCCAAGAATACCCACTTTTTTAATAAACCCAAAAAAAACGAATAAGGATACTTATGAGCATTTTACCAATAAATCCAGATCCGCCGCTTCCTCAATTGATGGGGCAGGTGATTGAGCAAAAAAGAGCCAATTTGCAAGAGAAGATCGACAATCGATTCAAAGGCTCCAACTTCATTAAGGAAGTCGTTTACGTCACTTCCGATGTAGGTACGGCCGGCTTTTCGATGGCGCAAGGGGTGTCCCTCGTTACAACGCCAAGCGCGGGGCTTCTCCTCGTCGGCTCGATTAGCGGCCTTATCGGCGGCGTTTTAAATATTGGACAAGGATTGTTCCTTCTTTTTGAGGCAATGCAATCGCTGCGCAATGGGCAATATAAACAATTCTCACGCGTTCTAGCCGATGCGCTTCTCCTGATAGGGATAGGCTTGGTGATGACGTTAGCCTCTTTGAGCATTCTGGGAGTTAAACTGGGATGTCTTGGGGGCGCGGCCGCCGCTATGGCAAATCCCTACGTCATGCCGATTTTCATCTTGCTGCTCGTGCTTCCCGGCTTAATTCAGACATTGAGCCATCTCGCCGCCACTGCGCAAGGAAAGGATGTGGGATCGCTCATGAAACTCGATGAGATAAAGAAAGAAAATCATCCTCATCTTCAGGTGCTTTCAACCTATTCTAAACCTGAACAGGTGAGTGAGATGATGGAGAAATTCTCCGAGGAGATCGGAGTGGAGGCCGCCATTGAGTCTCTCGATCTTCTCAAGCTCATTCTTGAAAAAGCCGATGAGAAGGTCATTAAAGACAGAATCGATCTATGCCGCAAGAAAATTGCCGAATGGAATCGATTGGTTCGCCTTCGCGCGCTCCAGCTTTCGCTCTATGGGCTGACGTTTCCGCTGGGACTTACTGCGGGTTGCCTTTCATCCGGCATTTCCAAAGTGGTCAATGCGGTCTCTAAATTCTTCCTCGCAGCGCCAAGCTCGATGGGAGCTTACATGGATGCCTTCGAGCCATTCAAGAGAAATGGCGCCATCGCCGTCCCGAAAGTGTCAACGTTTTAATACTGAGAGTGATTCAAGAATCGGATTATGACAAGGAGGCGCCCTAAATTTGAGCCAGGCTCTGCCGGCGCCGAAGCAGCTCAACCTGAAAGGTTGGGCGCCGGGGTCCCCGAAGACGCATCGTCTTTGGGGTGGGGTGCAGGCGGGTCTCAAATTTAGTGGCTGCCCGACGCCGTCAGAACCGATTTTTGAATCACGAGCGGTATAAATCGAGGGCGATTTGGGAGACGAATTGGTCGATGATTTTGTGGCTTACTTGGGGGAGAGTGATCAGGTGGGAGATCTTTCCCTCTACGGCGAGCTGCCATTTGCGGATGAGCTTTTCCGACGGTCTTGGAAAAACCACAATGATCGAGTTTTTATTTCTCCAAGCCTTAATGCCCCGCTCATTGAATTTCTTCACCGCATAGCCGGCTTTGTCTATGCAATCTTTAATCACCTCTTCAAATTTTGCTCTCTGGGCACATTTAATTTCATACCAGAGGAGAAGGGGGCTTAACCCATTGCGCGAACCGGTGATTGTGTTGTCTAACGTCCCCACATATTCAATCTTTGTCCCGATCTGACGCACATGTTCTTTTTTTGTGATCACCACTCCGCAGGGAATTGGGGTTCCAATCATCTTGTGACCGCTAACCACAATACTATCTATCCCAATACGGAAATCAAAAGGCTCGCTTTTCACTTCAGGAACAAAAGGGAGAATCATACCAAAAAATGCGGCATCGCAATGGATATAGTGTTTCTCTATTTTCAGATCGGAGAGAATTTTTTTGATTTTGACCACGTTGTCGATGGCCCCTTTCATCGTTGTCCCAATCGTTGCAAAAATAATCGGCGTGACTTTTTGCGAGGCCAATTCTTTTTGTAAGGCTTGGTAATCGATTTCTCCGTTGGGAAGGGAGGGGATCTTTATAGAGGGCATTCTCAAGAGTCTTAGATTTTTGGGGACGCTGTAATGGGTCTGATCTGAATAGAAGACGACGCCATCTGGGTGCAGTTCGCGAGCGACATAGAGGCCATATAAATTTCCTTCGGTCCCTCCATTCGTCACATACCCCCAATAACTCTCTTTCGGTGCATGAAAGAGTTTGGCCAGCCCATGGATCAACTCTCTCTCTATTTCTAAACTATTGATCCTGTAGTGCCAACTATCCAAAAATGGGTCGCCTAGGTTGTTGATATGAAAATGGAGAAAACGGAAAAGATCGGAATAATCAAAAAATTGACAGATTGGATAGCCAACCATCTCTTTCGATGCTTTCTGGAATTTGCGATGAAGGTGATCCAGTTCCTTGAAATGGGGTCTCTTCTTGATAGTAGACGGCATCTAATTCCTTACTTAAAGAGGGGCAGGGATTTTGGGATTGATTTCAGGGGCTCGATTGTCTGCAGTAGGCGATCGAGGCCGAGTTTGCGGAAGATGTCTTTCATCACGAGATCGAAGATCGCCTTCTCGATTTCGTCGATGGGGAAGCCCGTTTCTGAAGAGATATTATGGAACTCCATGCGGGGGATTGTGGGATAGGTTTTCGTTTTGCCGTTGGCATAGTTGAGGGTGACGGTCAAATTGGTTAAAATTAAAGTCTTGATGAGATAGTCGCGCGATTTTTTCTCTTTGATCTCTGGGTTGAGAGCGAGAATGCGAGCCCAGTTATTGTCGGTTCCATCCTCGTTGTAATATTCTATGTTCACCTGAATGTTCGACATATCGATTTCTTCGATGATGAGGGGATTGCCGACGATCTCTTTTAAGGTGGCTTGGATCATCATCGTTTGAGTGGTGAAAGAAGTGGGGGTTTTCGAATGGGGAGGATTGCCGATCGAGAGAGAATCGATATGCGCCTGGTTCTTGCGGATATCGAGAGAATGCAAAGTGACGGGGACCTTCATCGATTTAGAGAGAAAGTGGGCGGCGAAAGAAGTTCGATTTGTCCAGGAGAGAACTCCAGCGGCTACAACAAGCAGGATGAGAAGCAAAAGGGCCAAAAAGAACTTTTTCATGTTCAAAAAAATACTACATCGTTCATTTTGAAGATAGTGGTTTGGGAGTATTGTTATGAAGCATTTAAGCTTAAGGATGATCGTATTAATTGCATTGGCGGCGATTGTCTTTCTTTGGTTGATTAAAGCCCCAGTGATGTCTTCTTACTTAACGAGCCGGCTTAAGATCCCCGTTTCGATGGCGAGCATCAGCATGTGGCCGAGGGAGACTACCATTCGGATCTTTAAAATACCCAATCCGCGAGGCTATAAAACAGATAATGCCTTTAAAGCCCTTCGAATCAAAGTCGAGTATGAGTTGGGTAAACTCTTAGGCACTCCTTCCGAAATCGATACCATTACAATGGATGGGGTTTTTGTTAGCATTGAGTTTTCAAATAAGGCGGGAACCCAAAATAATTGGACGGTTCTTGGCTCTAAAATCCCCGAAGAGAAAAATTCGAGACGGGTGATTGTTCACAAGCTGATCCTCACCAACATTAGGGTAGAGATCCAAGGATTAGCGGCGCAGATTCTCGGAGTCCCTAAAAATCAGATGATTGAGCGGATGGAATTCGATGAGATCGACAGCGAGCAGGGATTCCCAACGAAAAAAGTGATCAACAGGATCTTCGAAAATGCGGGAGTTCAGAAATACATTGAAGAGCTCAGCAACCCCGAAAACGTCTTTGAGAAATTCACCAACCCCTTCAAAGGCTTCGGCGGAGATTAAAAAAAAGGGTCCTTAGGTAAACCCAAGGACCCCTGTGACTAACTGGGGTGCGGGGGCGAAGCCCCGACGGTTTCAGATTTCATAATTCAGATTTCAGATTTTCCCTAGTATTCCATGTCTGCGCCGGCAGCGGCATTTGCAGGTTTTTCTTGCTCTTCATCGGTGATGATCGCCTCAGTCGTGAGGAGAAGGCCGGCAATGGAAGCCGCAAACTGCAGAGCGCAGCGGACGACTTTCGTTGGGTCGACAATCCCTTTCTCGATCATGTTGACGTAGACATCTTCACGGGCATCGTATCCTTCATGCAGTCCCATTGAAGAGACTTTCTGAACGACGATGGAGCCTTCTTTGCCTGCGTTTTCCGCGATTTGGCGAAGAGGGTAGGAGAGCGAGCGCAAGATGATCTCGGCGCCGATCTTGACGTCGCCGTAGAGTTTCTCAAGCATTTTCTGGAGTGCGGGAAGAGAATGGATAAGCGCCGCGCCGCCGCCAGGGACGATTCCCTCTTCAACAGCCGCTTTGGTCGCTTCTCTCGCATCATCGACGCGATCCTTTTTCTCCTTCATTTCCATTTCTGTCGCAGCGCCGACGTGGATGACGGCGACTCCGCCAGAGAGCTTCGCAAGACGTTCTTGGAATTTCTCCCGATCGTAATCGGAGGTCGCTTCTTGAATTTGCCGTTTCAGAAGAGCGATTCGATCTTGGATCGCTTTTTTATTGCCGGCGCCATCGATCAGGGTCGTATCTTCTTTTTTAACGACTACTTTCTTCACGCGGCCGAGCATATCGAGGGTGACTTTCTCGAGCCCAATGCCGAGCTCTTCGCTGATGAATTGTCCACCGGTGAGGATGGCAATGTCTTCCAGCATCGCTTTGCGGCGATCGCCAAAGCCGGGCGCCTTGACGGCGACGACTTTAAGCCCTGCGCGGAGACGGTTCACGACGAGAGTTGCGAGAGCCTCTCCTTCGATATCTTCGGCGATGATGAGGAGCGGTTTGCCCGCCTCAGCAGCCGCTTGAAGAATAGGGAGGAACTCTTTCATGGAAGAGATCTTTTTCTCATAGATGAGGACAGAGGCGTTCTCATATTCGGCTGTGAGCGTTTCTGCATTGGTCGCGAAATAGGCAGAAGTATAGCCGCGGTCAAAGCTCATTCCTTCGACAACTTCAAGCGTAGTTTCAAAGCCTTTGGCTTCTTCTACAGTGATCGTGCCATCTTTGCCGACTCTTTCCATCGCTTTGGCAATGATGTTTCCAATGTCAGAGTCGCCGTTTGCAGAAATTGTCGCCACTTGGGCGATTTCTTTCGTATCTTTAATCGGCTTGCTGAGTTTTTTCAGCTCGTCGACAACCGTGTTGACAGCGAGCTCAATCCCTTTCTTGATTTCCATTGGATTGGCGCCTGCTGTGACGTTGCGAAGTCCTTCGCTATAGATCGCTTCAGCGAGAACGGTCGCCGTTGTGGTGCCGTCGCCGGCTTTTTCAGCCGTTTTGCTCGCGACCTCTTTCACCATCTGCGCGCCCATATTCTCGTGTCTATCTTCCAGCTCTACTTCTTTTGCAACGGTCACACCGTCCTTCGTAATTTTTGGGGAGCCAAATTTGGAATCAATCACAACGTTGCGCCCTTTGGGTCCCAACGTGACTTTCACAGCGGCTGCGAGAGTTTTTACGCCTTTTAAAATCTTTTGTCGGGCGTCTTCCTTGAACTTAATATTTTTTGGTGCCATAGTTTCTCCTAAAGTTATTCTTCGATGATTGCGATGATGTCGTCAGCTTTTAAGATCATGTATTCTTCGTCATCAATGGTGACTTCCTGGCCAGAGTATTTATCCATTAGGATAATGTCTCCGAGCTTGACAGGAACAGGAAGGACCTTGCCATCGTCGAGCCTCTTTCCGGGTCCCACTGCAACAACTCTCGCTTTTTCTTGTTTTTTCTTAGCGGCGTCAGGAAGGATAATCCCCCCTTTCAATGTCTCTTGCGCTTCCAACCGCTGGGCCAGAACGCGATTCCCAAGAGGTTTCAGTGTGAGTTTTTTTTGTGTTTGTTGGGCCATAGATTGCATCTCCGTTGTGTTTTCCAGCTACTTTAAGGTACAGGACCTTATCAGTAGATTTTTCATTTATTTCTTAGGTAGGAATATAACCAAACCATGAGATTTTTTGCAACAAGATTTAGCAGAATATTAGCAAGATTGCTAATCTTCCCCGTTTTTTTCATTTTTCTTCCTTGCGGAGAAACCATGAACTCGTTAAATTCCAATCAGTTAGAAAAGGAGACCCCCATGCCTAAGAGCCGTAGCGAAATCCCCCCGGAAGATCGCTGGAACGTAGAAGCCCTCTATTCCGACCCCGAAGCGTGGCGTCAAGAGTTGGCCCAGGTGCAGGGGCAGGAAAAAAGCCCCCGTTGGCCCGAACTCAATACCTATAAGGGGCGCCTCAGCGATCCTCAAACCGCCGCATCGTTGATGGAATATTATATTGGGGTGGATCGAAAACTAAGCAAGCTCCATACCTATGCGCATTTGCGAGTCGATGAAGATTTAGGAAATGATTCCTTTAAAACCAATTATGGCCTCATTTCCAGTCTTCTCCATGAGTTCCAATTTGAAACCTCTTGGATTGAACCGGAACTCCTCACTCTCAATGAGGAAAATTTTCGAAAGCTCACGAGCCATCCCTCATTGCGTCCCTTCCATTTCTATTTTGAAAAGATTGGAAGGATGCGGCCCCATACCCTTACGCCTCAAATGGAAGAATTGATGGCACTCAGCGGAAAAGCGCTCGACACATCGTACCGCACCTTTGCCGCGCTCAGCAATGTGGATATGACCTTTGCTCCGGCCATTGATTCCAAAAAAGAAGAACACCCTCTTTCCAATGGAACTTATCTCTCCTATTTGCGCAGCCCAGACCGGGAATTTCGGAAAAGTGCCTTTCAAAATCTCCACCGCGCCTATGAAACTCATGCCAATTCTCTCTGCGAGCTGATTCAGGGGCAAATTCAGAGCCATCTTTTCTTTGCGCGCGCCCGGAAATTCAATACCTGCCTCGATGCCGCGCTCTTTCCCCATCAGATCGACCGGAGCGTCTATGAAAACCTCATTGCCTCCGTGCGGAGCCACCTGCCTGCCATGCATCGATACGTCGCGCTCAGAAAAAAACTGATGAAGCTCGATAAAATCCATATTTACGATCTCTACGTCCCTCTCGTGGAAGAATCGCAAGCCTCGATGAATTATGCGGAGGCGCGCCAAGCTGTTGTCGACTCCGTCGCCCCGCTGGGGAAAGACTATCAAGAGTCGCTGAAAAA
>DATIHQ010000077.1:0-6247 GCA_035480535.1 Chlamydiales bacterium | reverse complement strand
TTCAACAGCTGGAGGGGCTTCTGCAAAGCCAAAGGTTTCTTCCAAAGAGGCAACATCGCCCCGTTTGGCTGTTTGCGGCGTGATCCCATGCTCTTCATTATAGGCTTGCTGAGTGACTCGCCTCTCTTTTGTGATCGCCATGGCATTTTGAATGGCGCTGGTGAGTTTATCTGCGTAAAGAATGACTCGTCCCCGGATGTTTCTCGACGCCCTGCCACAAGTTTGAATGAGAGCCGTTTCAGAGCGAAGGAATCCTTCTTTGTCCGCATCTAAAATGACCACAAGGGTCACTTCTGGCAGATCGAGACCTTCCCGCAGCAAATTAATCCCCACCAGGACATCAAACGCCCCTAGGCGCAGCGACTTCAAAATCTGCATCCGCTCGAGGGTATCGATATCAGAGTGGAGATACTTTGCCTTTACGCCAATCTCATTGAGGTATTTCGATAGATCTTCCGAGAGCCTTTTCGTCAGCGTTGTGACTAAGATCCGGCCGCCTTTCTCCGTTTCCTTTCGAATTTCCTCAAGGCAATCATCCACTTGGCCTTTAGCCGCTCGAAGCTCGATTTCTGGATCTAAAAGCCCCGTAGGACGGAGGATTTGCTGGACGATATCTCCTTCGGCCTGCTCCACTTCCCATTGTCCCGGAGTGGCGGAGACATAAATGACCTGTTTGAATTTGGCATAGGTCTCTTCAAATTTGAGGGGGCGGTTGTCGAAGGCAGAGGGGAGGCGGAATCCAAATTCAACGAGGGCTTGCTTGCGAGAGCGATCCCCATTGTACATGGCATGCAATTGGGGTAGCGTCTGATGCGATTCATCGATGAAAAAGAGAAACTCTTCAGGAAAGTAATCGAGTAAGCAGGGAGGCGCCTGGCCCGATAATCGCTTGCTAAAATGGCGGGAGTAATTTTCAACTCCTTTGCAGTAGCCGATTTCCCGAATCATTTCTAAGTCGTAATTCGTTCTTTCCTTGATTCTCTGCGCCTCTACCAGCCGATTTTCCTGTTGGAAATAGGCAAGCCGTTCTGCGAGCTCTTTTCTAATTGTCTGCATGGCGTCGTAGCGAACGCTTTCTGGAGTGACGTAGTGAGATCCAGGAAAAATGGCGATTTTCTCTAAACGCTGTCTCACCTTTCCTGTAATGGGGTCGATTTCGCTGATTCGCTCCACTTCATCGCCAAAAAACTCGACGCGATAGGCCAAATCGTCTTCGTAGGCGGGGACGATCTCTAAAACATCCCCCCGTGCGCGGAAAGTGGCCCGCATTAGGTCATATTCGCTTCTCTCGTAATGCATTTCGACCAAGTGGAGCAATACGTCATCTCGCCTCACTTGTTGCTTTACAGCCAAATTAAGGACCATCTGGCTGTAATATTCGGGCGTACCCAGGCCATAGATGCAAGAAACAGAAGAAACGATGATCACATCGGGCCGTTCAATGAGAGAGCGGGTGGCGCTGAGGCGCATCTTTTCGAGCCGGTCATTGATCGCCAGATCCTTTTCGATATAAGTGTCAGTCCGGGCAATGTAAGCTTCTGGCTGATAGTAGTCGTAGTAGGAGACAAAGTACTCAACGGCATTATTGGGGAAAAACCCCTTGAATTCCTGGTAGAGCTGGGCAGCCAACGTTTTATTGTGCGCAAGAATGAGCGCTGGCTTTGAACATTGCTGGATCACATTCGCCATGGTGAATGTTTTCCCAGATCCGGTGATGCCAAGGAGAACTTGCGATTTTTTATTTGACTGGATGCCAGAGACAAGCCGTTCAATCGCTTGCGGCTGATCCCCAGTGGGTTTAAAATTGGCTTTAAGTTGAAACATAGTGGCGAGTTAAGTTATCCAAGAGCCCTGCTTCATTCAAAATAACCAACCCGATGACAAAAAGCGATACAAGAATCACCCCCGCTAGGAGCAAGCGCCTAGGCAAAGAGCGATAATGGGGCAGTTTCCAGGCCATGAGAGCGGGAAGAATGCAAAGGAGAATCGCGACAAATCCCCCTCCATATTCTAAAGCCAGAATAAATCCTCTTTGATAGCTCAGCGCAAAGATCAAAGGAGGAATAAAGGTTAATAGGCAGGCAAATTCTCTCCCTAAGCTGAATCGCTTCATTTTTAAGCCATCTGTTAAAAAGTCGGAGAGGCTGAGAGAGACGCCCAAAAACGAGGTGATGATCGCAAAGAAAGAAAAAGCGCTAGCTACTGTCGTAATCCATGGCTTTTGCAAAACATTTGACAAAGCGGTAGCCCCCGATTCGCCGCTGACCCACGCTTTCATGAGGCCTTCTTCTCCCCAAAGAGGAACAATCCCGAGAATGAGATATTCCCAAATCGTGTAGACCACTAAAGGAATGAGACTCCCGATAAAGAGAGTGAGGCGCAATTTCTTCACATCGTGGTCGAGATAGGTCGTGAGGGTCGGGATAATGATATGAAATCCAAAAGAGGTCATCACTACGGGAACGGCAATCGCTACGGCTTGAATATCGATATGCTGCAAGAGAGACAATTGGACTTGAGAAGGGAGAAAGATAATGAGCAAGATGTAGGAAAAAATAAGGCCAAACATCAAAAGACGGTTGATCCAATCGACTGCGTGCGTGCCGAGATAGACAAAGATCCCAAAGAGGAAAAGAAGGGGGAAAGGTCCCACCCAAGAAGGGGCGCTCCATCCTGTGAGATGGGCGAGTCCCTGCAAAAATAGGGGGGCGCCTCCAGCAATGTAGGCTGCGATTAGCGAATAGAGAAGAAGGAGGTAGGTCACCCAACACACTCCCTTTCCCCAAGCTCCCAAAGTCCGCCCCGCCATGCTAATCATATTCACTTCACCTCGACAGGCTAAATTGACATCGAGAAGAAGCAGCGAAGTGATAAAGAGAAGGAACCAACAGATCGCAAGAAGGCCAAAAGAGGGGAAAAAACCAGCAAAGGAGGAAATGACAGGGAGGGCCAGCATGCCGGCACCAATGGATGTTCCTGAGACGAGAAGAATGCCTCCAACGAGGCGATTGGTCAGAACCATGAGACTATGAGCGTACTTTTAATTTCTCTTCTTGACGGATTTCGGCCCCTAAACGGCCAAGTTCATACCCATCGAAGTCAACAAATTTAAAGAAACGTTCAAAAGGAGGCAAGGCAATACTCACCTGGCGGGCCATTTCTTGGGCGATCAACCGATAGGTCGGGTGCCCCGCGGCTTGCGATCTAAGCTCGCAGAGCCATTGTAGACCTCTCAAATTTACATGAAAATACCAGTGAATATTATAAGCCATGGGGACCACATACTGAGCCTCTTCAGGAAGTTCCGCCGCAATCGCATCAAATGCCTTTTTCGCCTGCTCCATTGCTTCGTCGTAGGTTTTTTGCATCTCAGTCCCAATGATTTCTGGAGGGGTATAGTACCCAAAATGACAACTTAACAGTTGCCGCTCTTGGGTGAGTATCCGATGGCGGTGGAGATCTCTGTAAATGCCAAAATCTGCCAAAATTTCAAAAGTAAAGTTGGCATGCTCCAAAGCTCTTGGGGATTTATGGCGCCGATTTCCTCTGGAAGAGGAGGCGATTTCAAGAAGCCGCCCCAGTTCTTCATCGGGAAGATGGCTGCAATATTCCTGCAGCTCTTTCAAACCAGCAGAAGTATGCCCAAAAAGAAGAGCGCCGCCCACTTTTGCAACAGAGCTGGGATCAAACTGCGTAAGGCGCACCCCGGGAGTGGCTAAAGGTTTGATTTCTTTCGCATGAGTGGCAGCGAATTCCCTAAACTCTTCTTGCATTGTGTCAAAAAATTGGGCCATTGCTTGATGATGTTTATGGGTCGGGTCTGAGCGGCGGATGAAAGAGGGGATCACTTTGGCCAGTTCTAGATGGGATTTTTTTCCAATCTCTTGCATTTCGGCCAAATTATGGCAGCTCAATTTTTGTAAAAGAGTTTCGAAAAAGCGCCCATTGCCAAAGACTCCCATATTCGTCATGGCGCTAGCGGGCAGCAAACCCCGTAGGCAATCGAGCACCTTAGCTCGCAGAGCCGCTGTATAAGCGCCTTTCGAGATCGCAGGTTCTTTAGGAAAACCCTGTTCAATCAATGCAGTTAGCGGCGGAACCAATTTGCTATACGTTTCAAATAAGTGATTGCAAGTTTGTAAATAAAGTTCCCGATAGGCAGAAGTCATCAAGATCGGTTCTTGGTAAAATAGATATTCGCCATTCACTTTTTGATCGAAGTAGATGTAGCGCGTCGATTTTTCAAGAGGAGATCCGCCGATACGGCAATCTTCAATTGCCTTGGCCGCCAGCATGGAGAGATTTTCCACCGCTAAATGAGCGCCTCCCAGCTCCCCGATTGAATCATCGCCGTAACCATCCAAAATCCGATCGTAGAAACTCTGCGCCTTTTGAATGGCCATCACCTGATCATTCCCCGCATCGCTAAATTTCCCAGCAATGGCGGAAAAGGCCGTATCTTCATTGAGAATGAACTCTTTTAAAAGCAAAGAGCGCAAACCTAAACTAGACCGGGAATAGCGGGAAAAGAGAGCTCCCTTAATCACTTCAGGAAGGTTTCGAATCACAAAGACATTGCTAGTCGTATTGGTGACAAAATGTTCCAGGATTTTGACTTGGCTCTCGGTAAATTCCTCATATCCCTGGCTCATTAAATCCTCCATAAAACGACCCAAAAAATAGGGTGCCAGATCCCGCTGCGAAGATCAACGAAAAATGTTTTTTTGAAACACATAACTAAAATTTTTACATACCAGATAAGATCCTTCAAAATAACTCCCAATTATGGTATTATTTCTGGCAAATAGGGATTAAAAATGTCTTTAAATTTATATCCGATTGCCATGGCATCGCAAAACAAAGCGGAATTGGAGCGTTTTCTCAATCAGTCCTCCGCTGAAATTTATCAAAAAAATCCTCTCAGCGCGATTCAAAATAATTTACATGTCCATGAAAAAATGAGATTAAGAACAATCGTCTGGATGAATAACGCGTCTCTGGGCGACTATGGCAGTTTCGGAATTCAATCTAACCAAAATAATGGGGCTGGGCTCCCAACAATCATGATAAATTTAATGAAAAACACAACCGTGTATCTCCTGCACAACTGCGATCTATCTTTTGATTTCACTTATTCGCCAGGCAATTGTCTCAATGACTTAAGAGGAGACTGTGTGATTTATTATGATGATGAAGAAACCATTCAATTTTTCAGTGGCAAAGACGCTCCTCCCACTCTCCCTGATGCTGAAACAGAAATTCATGCAAACAAATGCTGCGTTTTGGTATAAACGCAGTTCATGAAACTCTCAATTCCTGTTCGTCTAAGGAGAAATCGCAAATCTGAAGCCATTCGCAAAATGGTTCAAGAGACCCATTTGACACCTCATGACCTCGTTGTTCCCTTTTTCCTTGTGGAAGGAGTGCAAAAAAGAGTTCCTATTCTTAGCTTGCCCGGTATTGAAAGACTTTCGATTGATCTGATCCTCAAAGAAGCCTTTTACTTACATGAACTGGGAATTCAAGCCATTGCTCTTTTTCCCACTATTGATCCCGCTTTGAAAAATGAAATGGGCGACGAAGCTTGGAATGAAAATGGGCTGCTCGCTCAAGCCATTCGCAAAATGAAACAGGAAATCCCTACCCTATGCATCATTACTGATGTAGCTTTAGATCCATTCACTTCTCATGGCCACGATGGCCTAGTGAATGAACGAGGGGAAATTTTGAATGATGAAACAATTGACTGCTTAATCCGCATGTCTCTTATGCAAGCGGAAGCTGGGGTCGATTTTATAGCGCCCAGCGATATGATGGACGGCAGGGTCAAAGCCATTCGCCAAGCATTGGATGAAGAGGGGCATGAGGGAGTTAGCATCATGTCTTATAGTGCGAAGTATGCCTCTGCCCTATATGGCCCTTTTCGAGAAGCACTCAATGTCAAATTACAATTCGGCGATAAGAAGACCTATCAGATGGACCCCGCCAATTGGCGAGAAGCTCTTCTCGAAGCTGCGTTGGATGAAGAAGAGGGGGCTGATATCCTAATGGTCAAACCCGCCACCCTCTATTTAGACATCATCGCTAAATTAAAAGAGCAAACAAATCGCCCCATCGCCGCCTATCATGTAAGTGGTGAATATGCAATGGTGATGGCGGCTCATCAAGCGGGCTATCTAGATGCCGGAAAAGTCTTTTATGAAACCCTCCTCAGCATTAAACGCGCCGGCGCCGACCTCATCTTCAC